>JAGAEE010000011.1 GCA_017613295.1 Desulfovibrio sp.
GCACGATTCTTGCTCTCGCAAAAATCGGAATCTCAAAGTCTTTCTTCCCACTCGCTATTCACTTGTCAATGAACCACCAGGTCACCCCGGCGCGAAAAGTGCTTATCTACCCTTTCCGCTCGCTTGTCAAGTACTTTTCTCGTTTCAGCAAAAAAATTGCCGACTACAAAAAACTCTCTCCTCACAAGCGCGAATCCGCCTTATCCTCCCTTTCAAAACTCTTGTCAATAATTTTTATATTCAGCGCGGAAATCAGTATTTTTGAAGCCTTAACTGGAGTTCATCGAAATTTTTTATGGGATTACACACATTCTTACCATACTCCATACTCCTCATTGACATAACCTTTCAGCCGTGTTTTGTTTCACCTTGCGATTATTATTTGTCTACCCGATATGTTCCTGACGACGAAACAGAATAACTTCCTTCCAGGAGAATATATGCCAATCACCAAAGGCGATACGATTCGTGTGCACTATACGGGCACACTTGAGGACGGCACGGTCTTTGATTCCTCTCGGGAACGCGACTCTCTGGAATTTACCCTGGGAAAGGGCATGCTCATTTCCGGTTTCGAAACGGCAGTGGAAGGCCATGAAGTCGGCGACACCGTTACAGTCACCATACCTCCCTCTGAAGCCTATGGAGATATGGATCCAGAACTGATTTTTACGGTGCCACGCGCCCAGGTTCCCGATCATATTCCTCTTGAAGTGGGTACTCCATTACAACTTTCAAATGAACAGGGGCAGATGGACGTGACCATCAGCGAAGTGGGAACTGACGAAATAACGCTTGATGCTAATCACCCTCTTGCTGGCAAGACATTGACCTTTGAAATCGAGATCCTTAGCGTAAAGAAGTAGCCATCATGAGTAGCAGATCCGCCAGACAAAGCGCTATCGAGGCCATAACTTCCTACAGGCCTGAAGCCGCTCCACTCAACTTTGTCGACACCAAACCTACAGACATTTTTGCCTGCAATGTCTTCAACGACCGCGTCATGCGAGAGCGTCTGCCCAAAAGTGTCTACAAGGCCCTGCGCAAAACCATCGAATTCGGCGAGAGAATGGACCCTGCCATTGCAGACACTGTTGCCGCAGTGATGAAAGACTGGGCCATTGAAAAAGGTGCCACCCACTTTACACACATTTTCTATCCCCTTACCGGTCAGACGGCAGAAAAACACGACAGTTTTCTGATGCCGGACGGTGCCGGCGGAGTCATAGCTGAATTTTCTGGTTCTATGCTCATTCGTGGGGAACCTGATGCCTCTTCCTTTCCCTCCGGCGGCCTACGCTCCACTTTTGAAGCCCGTGGCTATACAGCATGGGATGTCACCAGCCCGGCATATATTATGGAGAATCCCAACGGCACATTCTTATGCATACCCACCATGTTTCTCTCATGGACAGGTGTAGCCCTTGACAAGAAAACTCCTCTGCTGCGTTCTTCCCAGGCCATGAATCGTGAAGCGCACCGCGTCCTGCGACTTTTCGGAGAGGATACAAATTTGCCCATACTCTCCTACGCAGGACTGGAGCAGGAATATTTCTGTATTGATCACAATTTTAACTTTGCACGTCCAGACATCCAGATTGCCGGTCGTTCCCTCTTCGGTGCCCGTCCGGCAAAAGGACAGGAATTCAGCGACCAGTACTTCGGCGTCATCCCGCAACGTGTTCTTTCTTATATGATGGAAGTGGAACGAGAATTGTATAAACTGGGTGTGCCAGTGCGTACTCGTCATAATGAAGCGGCGCCGAGTCAATATGAAATCGCGCCTTTGTATGAGGTGAGCAATCTCGCAGTTGATCACAATCATATTATTATGTCCATGCTGCGCAACGTGGCCAAACGCTATGGCCTCAAATGTCTGCTGCATGAAAAACCCTTTGCAGGGGTCAATGGCTCGGGGAAGCACGTCAACTATTCCATTGGCAATGCCGAGCTGGGAAGTCTTTTCGATCCTGGTGAAACGCCTCACGCCAATGCCAAATTTCTCGTATTTTGTGCGGCCATGATTCGTGCCATACACAAGTTCGGTGGTTTGCTGAGAGCCACAGTGGCAAGTGCCAGCAATGACCATCGTCTTGGAGCCCATGAAGCGCCGCCGGCCATCATGTCGATTTTTCTTGGTGATCAACTTACCACAGTCTTTGAAGCCTTTCGTGCAGGCCGTGTCGAGGATGCCGCCGGAGAAGGCAAAAGGCGTGCTCTTAATCTCGGTGTTGATACCCTGCCAAGTCTGCCGGCTGATCCAGGTGATCGCAATCGTACAAGCCCAGTAGCTTTCACTGGGAACCGTTTTGAATTTCGCGCTCTTGGTTCCAGCCAGTCTGCTGCTGGCTCCATTACAGCTCTCAATGTCATTATGGCCGATTCACTCGGCTACGCCGCCGACTGGCTAGAAAAAGCCCTGGCTCAAGGCAGTGATTTCAATGGGGCTTTGAAGTCGTTTATCACCCATGTCATTGACGAGCATGCTGCCGTGATATTCAACGGAGATGGATATTCAGAAGTGTGGCACAAAGAAGCTCGACGTCGTGGGCTCCCCGATCTGCGCACTACACCTGATGCCTTGGCCGAACTCACGAAACCTGAAGTTATTGAAGTTTACGAAAAAACAGGTGTTCTCAACCGGGCAGAACTCAAGGCCCGACAGGAAATTTATTTGGAACAGTACTGCAAAACCGTGCGAACAGAAGCAAATTTGGTCATTCGCATAGCGCACACGAATATTTTCCCTGCAGCCATGCGCTACCAAGGGGAATTGGCAGCTACTGCCGCTGGATTACGTAGCATCGGCCAGGAATTCCGCACAGTGGCTCTGGATGAAATCACTCTTAATCTGCGTCATATGCAAGACGCCGTCACCCGACTGGAAGACGCAGTGAATTGTGCCGACGCTCTTGGTTACGGCTTTGAAGCCGCCCATTATTACTGTGATAATGTATTACCTGCCATGCTCGAGGTACGCCGCTTCGCCGACACACTGGAAACTCGCGTCGCTGATGACCTGTGGTCTCTGCCAACTTATCAGGAGATACTGTTCGGCAAATAAACAGAGGTCTCGACCTTATTGATTCCTGCGGAAATGTATTCCCACGCAAGATGTGGCAACAAGTTGGGAGGGTTGTATGACAAAAGCGCTGGTTCTCGGTGGTGCCACCGGTCTCCTTGGTCAGGCTTTGACAAAGACACTTGGCAAGCGTGACTGGGACGTTGTCACGCTCGGCCGCAGTGACGGCAATATTCTCGATCCCAGCTTTCTGCAAGCCAATCTTGAAAAAATAGGTCCAGATGTCGTTTTCAACGCCGTGGCCTGGACTGCTGTGGACGACGCAGAAGACCACCCCGACGAAGCGGGGCTGCTCAACCGTTCCCTGCCACATACTCTGGCACGCATCCTGGCTACGGGCACAGCATTTCTTGTACATGTCAGCACGGATTTTATCTTTGGCGGGGGAGAACACATTCCACACAAGGAAGAGGAAGAACCGCAACCGGCATCGGTATACGCCAGGACCAAACTTGAAGGCGAAAAAGCTGTTATGGCCACACTTCCTGAACGGTCATGCATTGTACGCACCGCATGGCTGTTTGGGCCAGGTCGTAAAAATTTTGTTGATACCATTATTGCCGCATGCAAAAAACGTGATGCGATCAAGGTGGTTCACGACCAAACAGGTTCTCCCACCTATACCTTGGATCTCGCCCAATGGTGTGCCATTCTGGCAGAAAAGCGAGCCACAGGCATCTGGCACGCCGTCAACAGCGGGCAAGCCTCCTGGTGTGATCTTGCTTGTGAAGCCGTGGCACTGGCTGGAGCCTCCTGCCGTGTGGAACCCATCACCTCCTCGGAATGGCCACAAAAAGCCAAGCGTCCCGCATTCTCTGTACTCTCCAACGGTAAGTTGGCTTCACTGCTGGGTACTCCCCCACGCCCGTGGACACAAGCTCTCCGTGAATATATATTCAGCACCTATCTGCCAGCCCAGGATGGGGGGGAGGCATGCTGAAATATTTTCTATTTTTTCCCGCCACAGCAATTTGTCTTTTTGTGATGTGCTGCACAGCCGTGCAAGAAGCGGGAGCAAGGCCCCGCACTCTTGACGACCTGGCAAAGATATCCGGCAAACTGCTGTCCACTGGGGTCAGCTACGGAGCCATTCCCTCTCTCTACCGCCCGCACTACGACCGTATTCAGGAAGCCAATCTCAGCAGCAGTGATGACGAAATCGTCTTTGTTGTCATGCTGCCAGACGGTCCACGCATCTATCCGCAGCGCATCATGGTATGGCATCAGGTGGTCAACGAAATCGTGGACGATATGGCTTATGCCATCACCTACTGTCCCACTACAGGCACACTTATGGCCTATGACGCCTCCATGTCTGGCCTTAATCTCATCTTTGACCCTGAAGGCCGCATTTATGACGGCAACAGTGTTCTCATCGACCGCAACTCCGGCAGTCTCTGGCTACAGGAAACGGGCATGGCTTTTGAAGGTCCACTCATGGGGCGGGGATTGCCCATGTTGCCCGTTTTCTGGACGAACTGGGGAGCGGCCAAACGCGCCTTTCCAAAAGCGCTTGTTCTGTCAAGACCCCCAGGCAATCGCCCCTATGGCCGCGACCCCTATGGCAACTACCAACGCGAAGACAGCTATTACCATAATGACAAGCTTATCTACCCTGTAGAGAGGCTGGACAGACGCTTTCACCGTAAAACGCCCATGCTCTGCCTTGAATATCAAGGGTATTTGCTGGGCATTGACATCAATTATGTAAAGAAAAAGGGTGCAGTCAACTTTTTTATCGGTCCACACGCGCTGCTTGCCGCCTATGACGCGAAACTTGCTGTTGTGCGCGTCTTCAACCGACAGATTTGGACTGAACCTTTTCTCTTTATTCCCCAACACGGCAGGCTTATGGACCTTTCTACCCGCAGTCTTTGGGATCCAGCAACGGGTGTGGCTCTCGAAGGTAACATGAAGGACGCCTCCATGCCCCAATACTATGGGGCCTACTCCATGTGGTTCGCCTGGTATAGTCTTAATCCTGAAACACTGGTCATTCCGGGGCCCGGTGAAGTTTCGGAGAAACTGATATCGCCAACCCCACCTGGCCACGATCCAACAGAAAACAAGCCTGTGGCTCCATGAAGGGCACGGAGCATATTTATCGGCACTTGTCTTGGCAGGCCGACAAGCGTATACAGCACAGCATGAATCGTTTCAACACTTTCACATCGTCTATTGACATTTCATCACATGAAGCCTGGTTTACATCCTACGCCTCCAGCGAACGCGCCAGGGAGCATGGGGATGCTTCCCCCATGGATCTCAAACGCCAGCACACCATGGCCGTTCTTGCCAATGCCAACCGCATAGTACTTGACGAACGTTTTGAGCCCCAAATTTCACGTGCGTGCCTACTGGCAGCACTTTATCACGATGTGGGCCGTTTCGGACAATATCTTCAATATCATACCTTTCGCGACAAGGAGTCGTGCAATCACGGTCAGATGGGCGTACGCATCCTCAAGAAAAAAAATCGCCTTGCCGACGAGGCCCCCCTTATACGAAAACTTGTGCTGACCGCCGTCGGCATGCACAATCGCTTTGTCCTGCCAGCCCACATTTCCCATACAGCAGCCCTAGTGACAAACGTCGTCCGCGACGCAGATAAGCTGGATATTCTACGCATCATGGAGGAACACTTGAACGGGCCAGGTCCGTACAATCCCACAGTGGTGTTACAGCAACCAGACGATCCGACCATTGCTGGCGAAGGGATTCTCAATGCCGTGCGGGAATGTCGTGTGGCATCCTATGCCGATTTGCGTTGTGTCAACGATTTCCGCCTGTTGCTCGGCACATGGTTCTATGACCTGCATTTTAACACAGCCAGGAAGATGTTTCTGGAAGATGGTCACGCCCTGGCCCTGCTGCGAGGTTTGCCGGACAATACACCACAAGCACCTTTACGCGACTTTCTACTGCAACAATTGACGACTGCCGGGGCATGATAAACAACCGTTCACTCCCCGTTTTTCTGCAAAAGTTTTTGCTCCGTCATGTGCCTTGGCCACCGTTTGCCCTGAGCGAACCCATCAACCTCCCGCTCTCGACGTTCGTCAACTCGTCAAAATCTAACGAAGTTTTCTTCCCCTGCGTACGTCTGGCCTTTTGCCTGAATTCTCTGACAGGTGAAAATAGTGTGGCTCTTCTGCAAGCGGCAGCTGCCGTCTCCCCCTTGGTACTGGTGGCGGATTTCAAAATGGCAGAACGACATCTTGAGCAGCCAGCGGTATGTCTGAGCAGACTCCTTCTTCTGTTATGTAATACGGATAAAGATTTTTTCCGGAATGGAGGTATTGAAGGCATGGTGTACACATCAGGACTAGCTGTTGTGCACCGCCGTGCCTTCCTCGGTGGCGCAGCCGTTTTGCTCACGCTACGATCTTTCGGCAAAAAGCCTAATGGAACGCTGATTAAAGGATAATTTTTGCAATTTCATTCATGTTAACATGTTGAAATAATAGAGCGCTATTATTCATCAAAGGATTAAAGGGATTCTCACAGGCACAGTCTTGAACCCAGCCACTTGTCTGTGCTATTTGCACTATGGCTGTTTCCAGCAGACCTTGAAAACTTCGACAAGCTTGCCATTGTTGGAGGCTACCCATGAGTGAATTTGTCCATCTGCATTGCCATACCGAATACAGCCTGCTTGATGGCGCCATCCGTATCAAGGACGCATGCGCTCGTGCCAGAGACTTTGGCATGCCTGCTTGTGCCATCACGGACCACGGTAACATGTTTGGAGCGGCATACTTTTTCCAAGGCTGCAAGGAGATGGGCATCAAGCCCATTTTCGGATGTGAAGTGTATGTCTGCCATGATCATACGGACAAAAACTCAAATTCACCTCTTGCTCGCGTACGCCATCATCTCATTCTTCTGGCACGCGACATGACGGGGTACCACAATCTGGTAAAGCTTGTTACCGCTGGGTACTTGTACGGTTTTTACTACAAACCCCGAGTGGACAAGACACTTCTACGTCGCTATGCGGAAGGATTGACCTGCCTTTCTGCCTGCATTGCCGGCGAAATTCCGCGTGCCGTCCTTGCCAATCAAATGGATAACGCTCGCAATCTCACCAGAGAATACTCCGCCATCTATCCTGACCATTTCTATCTGGAATTGCAGTCAAACGGTCTAAAAGAGCAGGAGACCGTCAATAATGCCCTCATGGAGCTGGCCGAAAGTGAACATCTGCCACTGGTCGCCACCAACGACTGTCACTATCTCAACAGGGAAGATGCCGAAGCACACGAGGTGCTGCTCTGCATACAGACACAGACGACCATGGACGACCCCAAACGCATGAAATTCAACACTGACGAGCTGTTCTTTAAGTCCGTTCAAGATATGGAACGTACTTTTTCACATGTGCCGGAAGCTTTGTCGAATACCGTACGGATTGCCGAAGAATGCAACGTAGAGTTGGATTTCGGCCATCATTTTTTTCCTGTGTACAAACTGCCTGAAGGTATGAGTCTGGAATCCGAATTTCGAAAACTGGCCGAAGACGGTCTGGAAAAACGTCTTGCCAGCCATCCCGACCGTGATACCATTGACAAACAGGCATATCGCGACCGACTGCAGCATGAGCTGAACGTTATTCTTGAAATGGGTTTCCCCGGCTATTTTCTCATTGTGCAGGAATTCATCAATTGGGCCAAGGATCACGGCATTCCTGTAGGACCTGGACGAGGTTCGGCTGCCGGTTCCCTGGTGGCCTGGGCTTTGCGAATCACCAATCTCGATCCACTGCCCTACAACCTTCTCTTCGAACGCTTTCTGAACATAGAACGCGTCTCCCTGCCGGATATCGATGTGGATTTCTGCGAACGCCGCCGTGCAGAAGTCATCAGGCATATGGTCGATACTTATGGCGCGGACTCTGTGGCACAAATCACCACCTTTGGCACCATGAAAGCCAAGGGTGTGGTGCGCGACGTGGGCAGAGCCCTGGGCATGAGTTTCAATGAAACGGACAAGATCGCTAAAATGGTACCTGCTGATCCCAAAATGACCATTCTAAAAGCCATGGAGACAGAACCAAGCCTAGCCGAAAAATACAAGACCGATCCCAAGGTCAAGCATCTTCTGGATACAGCCATACGTCTGGAAGGCCTAGCGCGTCACGCCTCAACCCACGCAGCTGGCCTTGTCGTCTCAGACAAACCCATGGTGGAATACCTGCCCTTGTACCTGGGCAAGCACAATGAGCTAGTAACACAGTTCGACGGTCCGATGACGGAAAAAACAGGCCTTGTCAAATTCGACTTTCTGGGCCTCAAAACCATGACCCTTATCCAAGATACACTCAACAACATTGCTTTCCAGGGGCAAACACCTCCAGACCTGGACACTCTGCCTCTCAATGACGCAGCGACCTACGAACTGTATTCACGCGGTGACACGGATGGAGTTTTCCAGGTTGAAAGCCCCGGCATGCGCCAATACCTGCGCATGCTCAAACCCTCCTGCTTTGAAGACATCATAGCTATGCTTGCTCTTTACCGGCCGGGTCCCTTGGGTTCCGGCATGGTTGATGAGTTTATCAAGCGCAAACACGGGCAAGTGGCTGTCGTGTACCCGCACCCATCGCTATCGGAATGTCTGCGTGATACTTACGGCGTGATCGTCTACCAGGAACAGGTTATGCAGATCGCGCAAATTATTGCCAGTTATACTCTGGGCGGGGCCGATCTTCTGCGCAGAGCCATGGGCAAGAAAAAAGCCGAAGCCATGGCCAAGGAACGTGTAAATTTTGTTGCCGGCGCTGCAAAAAACTCTATCAGTGAGGAAAAAGCCAACGAAATTTTTGATCTTATGGAAAAATTCGCTTCCTATGGTTTCAACAAGTCACACTCCGCCGCATACGCCCTTATTTCCTATTACACGGCCTGGCTTAAGGTGCATTACAAGGTTGAATTCATGGCTGCCCTGATGACATCTGAAATGGGCAATCAAGACAAACTGCTCAAATATGTTTCCTGCTGCAAAAACATGAATGTTCCCGTGGCGCAGGCTTCTGTCAACATCAGTCTTCGCGAGTTTACTGCCCATGAGGGTCAGGTTGTTTTTGGTCTGGGTGGTATCAAAAATGTCGGCGATGAAGCCATCCGGGAGATCGTGGAAGCACGCCAAAAGAATGGCCTCTACAAATCACTGTTTGATATGTGCTGCCGGGTAAATCTGCGCAAGGTCACCAAACGTGTGTTGGAATCCCTCGTCAAGGGAGGTGCTTGCGACTGTTTTGGAGTCCCCCGCGCAGCCTTGCTGGCCGCTTTGGATCTTGTCGTTTCCCGCGCTCAAAAAAAATCAAAGGAGAAAACATCCAATCAGATTTCGCTGCTCGCCATGACCCCCTCACCAGCAAGCGAAGCCATTCCAGGCATCGGCCTGGAATGCGAGGAAGCCTCCATCCCCGAGATGTCCGACGAAGACAAACTTCTGGCCGAAAAAGAGGCCCTTGGTTTTTTTCTCACAAGTCACCCCCTGCAACCTTTCAGCCGAGAAATACACCGTCTTGGCCTGACAACACTGGAAGACACGAGAGAATTGTTCGCCGGCGCAAAAATCCAGTGCGCCGTGCTTGTAACGAGCCTCAAAGAGGTCTTTACCAAATCCAGTGGGGAACGCATGGCATTTGTCGGCATCGAGGATCTTACAGGTCACGGCGAGGTGACCTTTTTCGCTAGGGAGTATGCTGCCTGCCGCGACCTGCTGCACGCAGACCAACCCATATGCCTGACAGCCAAACTGGAAAAACGCCAAGCAGAACAGACCGAGACTACGGATTTGGACGAGGATGAGGAGGAAACTCAGTACGAGATCAGATTGCAAGGTTTGAGTGCAACTTTGCTTTCAGATGCCTGTAACAGCAACGATACCCCCGTCTGTGTAAACATTCCTGAAAATCACCTTAAACGAGAAGACATGCTAAGTCTGCGCAATATTCTGACAAGTTTTCCAGGAACGGTCGAGACCCATGCCTTGGTACGACTTGACGGGCATGTCTGCTTGCTGCACCTTGACCCCGAACTCAAAGTCACCCCCGGCCCTGAACTGGACAAGGCCCTGACATCGTGGGCATCATAGGCATCTGTACAAACGCCACTCCAGGGTATTGAACTCAGAGGCATTTGCTTCAACAACAAACAGGAAATGCACATGTCGATCAAATCACAATTGCAGGCACTGTTCAGGTCTCCTTCTGCCAATGGGGATGAGATCGAAGACCAGGATGTCGCCTTCGAATGGAATCAGCATGCCCGAATCATGCTGGCCGTACTCATTGTCATTCTTTCGTCGTTTGTTCTCTACTGGATTCTTGCCTGAAGTACAGGCTGAATCCGTTTTGTTATCTGACGGTGCCCCCATGTCTCGTACCCTGTGCCTTCTCCATGCCAACTGTCAAGGTGACATGCTGTTACCCTTGCTGGAGGACACGCCAACCTTTGCCAGACTTTTCCGGGTACGCCACCTTGTCAACTACACCCATGAAGATATTGATCTTGACGAGATGGCTCACTGCTCACTTTTTCTGTATCAATATCTGTCCCCCAAGTGGAAGGAGCACTCTTCTGAACAGATGCTCAACCGCCTTTCCCCCAGCTGTACAGCAATCGCTATCCCCAACCTCTTTTTCAAAGGTTACTGGCCATTCTGGAAAAGCGGCGGCCCCATCAATTTTGCCGACAGCCTGCTAGAAAAACTGCTGGAGATGGGCACTCCCCAGACAGCTCTACGTCTGTATCTCAAGGGGAATCCCGCTCTTATCGGCGACACTTCCGCTCTTGAAGGCATCGTGGAGGACTCCCTGCGTCACGAGGAGGACAAAGAGACGAGATCTCACATTTGCTGTTCTTCCCTGATCCGCGAACAATGGCGAGAACGGCAACTGTTCCTGACCATCAACCATCCGGGAACGGAACTTCTTTTTCACGTGGCAGACAGCCTACTGCGGCTGTTGGGACTGGGAGCAGTTCCCCCCTCAGTACGATCGGCGTATTCCCACCCGTTTGATGATTTTTGGCTGCCTATTCATCCCGCCGTAGGCCAGGCTCTCAACCTCCCCTTTACCGCACCGCAGAGACGGTATACAATCTTTCAAAACAGACTGACACATCAGGAATACGTGTTGGCGTATCTGGCCTGCCGTAGCAACAATGTGCATGATTTTTTGACTTTTTTAAAAAATTTCGTTCCTTCTGATACACCCAAGCTGACAAACCGCATGCCTTGTAACAAAGCCGGGGTGAAAGGCAAAACCTCGTAAAAACAAAATTGGCAGCGAACCGCATCCTTGACCAGGGAGGCTGAATATGTACCGCATCCGTTCCTTTTCATTGATTATCTTGATCTTCACGCTGTTGTGCAGTGGTTGCGCCAGCAAATATGGAACACAAAAAACGGCGGTAAACTACTACCCAAACTGTTACCGCCCCATTCAGGACTTGCGCAGTCATGAACACGACGTGGCCAAGGGCACGGCAGGGGGCGCCGCGATTGGTGCTCTCGGTGGAGCCGCTCTCGGATTTCTCCTCAGTGGTGGAAAGTGGCAGGGGGCAGTAACCGGAGCCGCCGTCGGTGGCGTGGCTGGAGGCGTAACCGGGAACATCTATGCCTCCAAGCAAAAAGAAATTGACGACAACAAACGCCTTGCATCCTATCTGCAAGACATTGACGGTGACATTTCCAACCTGGACGTGGTGGGATCCGCCGCTCGTGTTTCCTTACAGTGCTATGATCGACAATTTGCTGCGCTGCTTTCCGATATTAAGACTAAAAAAGTTTCGCGGGATATCGCACAAAAGAGGTATGCTGAAATTTCTTCAGGCCGTGAAGAGGCCATCAGTCTCATGGGCGATGCCGTCGTGACAGGACGCAATCTCGATCAACAATACCAAGCGGCTTTTGTCAGTGAAGAACGTGCGCTGAATACCAGGAAAAGGTCATCATCTGTAAAGGGTGGCACAAGAACATTAAAAACTGCCCGTCAGCAACAACAGGTACTGCAACGCAAGGTAGACGATCTCGCCAGGGAAAAATCCGCTGCGGAACAAATATCATCCGCCAATGGTGAAGCTTTCCGGCGTGCTTGCGAAGACTACGCCGATTCCAGGGCATAACTCTCCGGCGACGTGTCACTAAGTGACACGTCGCTATTTTTTTTGGAGACAGATATCCATGCCTACCGAAAAAAAAACACATTCCTCCGCCAAATCGTCAACAGTTCCCCTTGCTATCTCCTTTATCCTGTTATTGTGCCTTGCCGCCGGAATCTACCTGCAATACTCCCGTCATATGGCTCAGCAAGAAAGCCTCATATCCGCAGAGCAAGAAAAGAATATTGAACTCACGCAAGAATACGAAAAGCTGCGCCAAGTATTGACACTTGATGCCTGTGAAGCAAAACGCAGACTGGCGGAGTGGCCCGCCTCTCCTCAAAAGGCTCCTGCCCCGCAAGCCTCCCCTGTTCAACCGGCATTGAAGGAATCAAACGGTCTTCCGGTGCAGGCTTCATCTAAGCCGGAAAATGCCTGCGTCTTTGTTGTCAGCGCTGACGCCAAGCAAAACCTCTCTACAGGAACCGGCTTTTTTGTCGCCCCTGGAATGGTTGTTACCAACAATCACGTTGTGGCTAACGCTGTGGGCAGGATTCTTGTCACGAGCAAAGCGCTCAAACGCCCCGTGATCGGTGAGGTTGTGGCTCGTGCCACGGGAAATGGGCGCGATTACGCTCTTATTCACTTACAGATGCCTGTTGAATCACAAATTTCAGTACTTCCCTTTGCCTCAGAAACAAAACGTACGGAAAAAATCGGCGCATGGGGCTTTCCCGACATAGTAGGGAAGAATGATCCTGCCTATGCCAAACTGTTGAAGGATGGTGATCTTTCTGCCATTCCCGAACTTTCCTACACTGAAGGCGTTGTTAGCGCTCTCCTGGAAAGGACGCCCCCCCTCATACTGCACACAGCGCCCATTTCGCCTGGAAACAGTGGAGGGCCCCTGGTCAATGCCAATGGAGAAATCGTAGGCATCAACACCATGATCACTTTGGATGAAGACAGTTACCGTCAGGCATCCATCGCACTCTCCGGTAGGGATCTGCTGGATTTTTTACAAAAAATTGGTCTGGCCGTTCAAACCGCTCCGTAAGCCTACGAGCACACGAGGAAGAACATGACAGGCACATTCATTGCCTCAACTCCCAAGGCAAGCATGCACGCCCTGGCTTACCAAGGCATAATGGCAGCGGAATGCTATCCACAGATTCGGGACATGCTTCGTCACAGATTTGGTGACGATTACGTTCTCCTGTTTGCCGAACCGATTCACAATAAGGCCGAAGGTATCGTGGACTGGTACACACCAGTCCAGGGGAGTGTACAGCACCTGTCAGAGCTTCCCAGTCAGGAGCAGGAAAAGGTGCGAACCAGACTCCACAGTATGGGCAATGACATTCGACACTATGCCGAAGAACTGAAACAATCACCGGATGCGTTGAAGCTTACGCGAGGTAACATACTTGAACTCATACTCAACTACCCCGATGACAACTCTCTCTATGTCGTCGGACAGCAACCCGTCTTTGTCTGCTGGGGTTTCGGCCCGGGTACTCCAGGCGTCGATGCGCAAAACCTTTGTCGACTGTCAAGAATAACCCCAGGCACAGAGGCCAAGGTGCAAGAAACGAACGCTGCACCTTCTCCAGAAATCCCTTTGAAAGATTCCATATCTAACAAAAGAAGACTTTCAACGTGGTGGCTTCTGCCACTCCTTCTCATGCTGCTGCTGTTCCTGCTGCTATTTTCAGGTTTCGGATCAATGCCTGCTCTCAGCGGCATAACCCTTCTCCATTTCCCCTCATGGCCTTTTGCCGGACAAGCCGATATTCTCCAGCGACTAAAAGATGAGAACACAGAATTGATGCTTCGACGTGATGCCCTGCGAGAAAAAGCACGGTCTTATGCCGACTCTTGTGTGCCAGCACAACCGTCGATACAGATACCTCCAAGAACGACAATAAATCCACCAGCAGCTGAGCCTTCATCTATAAAACAGGATTTGATCATCCCCGAAAACGTCGGCAATCTCAATTTCATACAAGGACGCTGGCGCTGCGACACAGGGCTTGAGAATATCCGTACCCATGAACCCGTTGCCTTTGAATTTTCTTTTGACGAGCATGGCCGAGGACAGGGTATCGTACATGAAAAAAATGATGTCTGCACCGGCGACGCCAGTGCTACCCTTCAGGACGGAATGCTGCACATTACCCTAGGTCCGCAAAAATGCCAACGAAGTCAAACCTTTTACGAAGGATTGCACATTCTCTGCCGCAATGCCTCTGGCCACGTCACCATGTGTAAGGGTACCAATAAAGACGGCACCACATGGGATGCTTTTTTCAAAAAAAGCCGATGATCACCATCACCGATGCCATTGAGATGGCAGTCAGCCCTGGGCAATGGCGATATGGAGGAAAAGGTGAAATATTTCATATTTTCTATAATGGTAACGTGTTTACTGTTGCCTTTGAGGAATATGGCCCTGAGCAAAGAACAGCTGGGGAATCGGCAACCTGCCATTGAGAATCCGGCGTCTCTTCCCTTGTTGCTAGCACCCGGTGTCTTAATCCGACTTCCAGATGGCCGGCAGACACGTATTCTACAACGTCTGCCCGACGGCTCATTCCAAACGGCTGAAGGCGTTACCATATCACCTGACGGTCATATTTCCGGAATAGAAACGCCCGTCACAGTATTGGATCCAGTTTCACCAGCTCCGTCGGCTCCCGAGGCTGAGGCTATTCCTGAAACGGCCATCACACATCCCGAATCCAATGTGAGTCCTCTGCCCTCCGGCGACTCACCTGATCTGCCCACTGTCCCAGAGGCCCCTGTTATCCCAGAGGTGACCGCAACACCACAAACGCCAGAGATCTCCCTACAAAACCCTCGTGCGACTACACTGGATCCTCAAGCCAAGCCTGAATCGACCGCGAAACCAACTCCTGGCAGCGAACCTGAAACCGTCGTACCGGCTCAGTCAGGAACGCTGACGCTGGTGGAACTGCTGCCCATGACCCCTATCCCACAAGCAGAAGGCAATGCTCATACGGCAAAACCGAAAACCCCAAAAACGGAAGGGGAAAAACGCGAACCCCAAGCAAATCAGCCTCTACCCCCTCAACATGCTGAGAAAAAAGACGAAAAAATATCGCCTGCCAAAGAAAAACCTGCCAAAAAGCCTAAAGTGGGGGAAGAATTGCGCATCCCTCCCGAAGCTGCCAAAACAGGCAACCTAGATTTTCTAGAGGGTTGCTGGCAGGGCACACGTCCTGAATATTTTTCAAAACGCACTATCCGGGAGTGTTTCTGTTTCGGTGCTCACGGTGGCAATGGCAAACGACGCGTCATAGACCCTAAGGGCGGGCGAATGTGTATTGGTGCCTCCACTGCCAAACTGGGAAGCAACGGCGTCCTTACAGTAAAATCCTCAGGGGCCGC
>JAGAEE010000084.1 GCA_017613295.1 Desulfovibrio sp.
GGAGGAACACGACTGTCGCACAGAAAAAACGGTGGTGGACTGATCTGATTTCTTATTCGCTCTGTGGTGCCAGGGCTCGCAGAAGCTGCCGGTTGCGGCGGGGAAGAATGATGAGTGTGTAGACAAGACCACCAGCAATGTGGAATTTTCCTGCGAGGACTTTTCCCGCTCCGAGGGAGATTTTGTCTGTCGCGTTCTGGAAGCCGTGATCAATGCCGGTGCCACAACCATTAACCTCCCTGACACCGTAGGTTACGCCGAGCCGGAAGAATTTGCCGCAAAACTTGACTATGTGATCAAAAATACGCCCAACAGCGATAAGGCCATATTCAGCGTCCACTGCCATGACGACCTTGGCCTGGCCGTGGCCAACACTCTGGCGGCCTTCCGCGTGGGCGTTCGCCAGGCCGAGGTAACGCTCTGCGGTATCGGCGAGCGAGCCGGCAATGCCTCACTTGAAGAAGTGGTCATGAATCTTCGCGTACGCCACGACTACTACCATCTGGAACACAATATTGTTACTGAACAGCTCTATCCCTCATGCCGACTGCTCTCCATGACCATTGGTCAGCCCATTGCCAACAACAAATCCATTGTGGGAGCCAACGCCTTCGCGCACGAATCTGGCATCCACCAGGACGGCATGATCAAAAATCGTGAAACCTATGAAATCATGACCCCGCAATCCGTGGGCCGCACGGTGAGCAATCTGGTCATTGGCAAGCATTCCGGCCGCAATGCCGTTCATACCAAGTTTGAGAGCCTGGGCTACAAACTGAACGAGGAACAACTCAATCTGGTCTTCGAGGCTGTAAAAAATCTGGCAGACCGTAAGAAGACCCTGCATGACGATGACCTCATGGCCCTGGTACAGGAAGAAATCTACCGCATGCCCGACCGCTTCAGACTGCGTCATGTGAGCGTTTCAAGCACCGACGCCGGTGGCGTTCCACCCACGGCCGCCGTACTCATGGACGTTGACGGCATGGAACGAAGCAAAGCGGGATTCGGCGCAGGCCCCATTGACGCACTGTTCAACGTTATCAGTGATATTGTGGGCCGCGAGCCAGAACTGGAACAGTACTCCATCAATGCCATCACCGGTGGAACTGATGCCCTGGGAGAAGTGACTGTTCGACTGCGTGAAAATACTATCACAGCCGTGGGTCGGGGCACACATCCAGATATTTTTGTGGCCAGTGCCCGCGCCTATGTCAACGCGCTCAATCACCTGAGCAGGCTGGAACAGGAAGGCCCGCGTCTGCACTCCCAACACAGCTAGACCCAAAGGAGTCTTGCTATGCCCCAAACCCTTGCGCAAAAGCTCTTGCAGTCCCATACCGATGACCCGGTGAAACACGACGGGCAAATCGTCCAGTGTCGTGTGGATATGGTGCTCGCCAACGACATCACCGGACCTTTGGCTATCAAATCCTTCAAGGGCATGGGCGCCGAAAAGGTCTTTGACCGTGAAAAAATCGCCCTGGTCATGGATCACTTCACACCGCAAAAGGATATTGACTCAGCTAATCAGGTCATGATCAGCCGTCAATTCGCCAAAGAGCAAGGCATCACCCACTACTACGAAGGCGGGAACTGCGGCGTTGAGCACACCCTTCTGCCGGAGCAGGGTCTCGTTGCGCCTGGCGATGTGGTAGTGGGCGCGGACAGCCATACTTGCACATATGGCGGCCTTGGAGCCTTCGCCACGGGCATGGGGTCAACCGATATCGCTGCGGCCATGGCCCTAGGGGAAACCTGGTTTAAGGTACCGCCCACGATACGGGTAAACATCACGGGGCAAATGTCGCAATGGCTTCGTGCCAAGGATCTCATGCTCCTTCTCATCGGGACCATTGGCGTGGACGGAGCCCTATACAAGGCACTGGAATTTGGTGGCCCAGTGGTGGAAAGCTTGCCTGTGGAGGGACGCCTGTGCATGGCCAACATGGCCATTGAAGCGGGAGCCAAGGTTGGTCTGTTTGCCGTGGACGCCATCACCCGAGAATACTGTGCGGCCCACAATCGCAACATCACCATGCCGGATCTGGCTGCCGACAGCGGCGCCGCCTACGATCGCGTGGTGGATATGGACGTGACAGGTCAGGAACCGGTGGTTGCCTGCCCCCATATTCCTTCCAATGTACAGCCCGTGAGTGCTCTGCGAGATTTGCCGGTTCAGCAGGTGGTCATAGGATCGTGCACCAATGGCCGCATCAGTGACATGCGTGACGCCGCACTGATATTACGCGGACGCAAGGTGGCCCCCAATGTGCGCTGCATCATCCTGCCCTCCACACCGACGGTATGGCGGCAAGCCTTGCGTGAGGGCCTGCTTGAAACCTTCATGGACGCCGGCTGCATTGTGGGTCCGTGCACCTGTGGCCCCTGTCTGGGCGGCCACATGGGCATACTGGGCGATGGGGAACGTGCCGTAGCCACCACCAACCGCAATTTCAGGGGGCGCATGGGCAGCCTCGATTCTGAAGTTTACCTTGCGAGTCCCGTCGTGGCCGCTGCCACTGCCGTGGCTGGTGTCATAGCCGGACCAAAAGAACTGTAGCTCGGACAAGATTCATGGAGGACGAGCCATGCACTATAAAGGCAAGGCACACAAGGTAGGTTCACACATTGATACCGACGCCATAATCCCGGCGCGTTTTCTGGTCACCAGCGATCCTGTCAAGCTTGGAGCCAACTGCATGGCCGGCCTGTCGCCTGATTGGGTCAAGCGCGTCCGACCGGGCGACATAATGGTGGCCGGTCGTAACTTCGGCTGCGGCTCCTCACGCGAGCACGCCCCCATCGCCATCCTCGGCGCAGGCATGCCCGTGGTTATCGGTCACAGTTTCGCACGCATCTTCTACCGCAATGCCTTCAACATGGGCCTTCTGCTCATGGAGGTGGGTGATGCCGTAGACCAGATCAATGACGGCGACGAACTCGAAATCGACGCCAGCACTGGACGTATCCATAATCTGACAAATGGGGCGAACATTACCTGTCCCCCCCTGCCGGACTCCATGGCGGCCATTCTCGCCAAAGGAGGGCTTGTGGGCTATGTCAGGGAACGTTTGTCCAAGCAACAGGGATAGCATATGGAAAAAAATATTTGCCTACTGCCAGGTGACGGCATCGGCCCTGAGATTTTGGCACAGGGCGTCAGGCTTCTGGAAGCCTGCGCTTCCAAATTTGGACACCGCTTCACCTTTACCAATGCCTTGCTGGGTGGGGCAGCCATTGACGCCACGGGAAACCCTCTTCCCGATGAAACCATCAGGGCATGTCAAAAGGCAGATGCGGTTTTTCTGGCTGCCGTGGGTGGTCCCAAATGGGACAACCTCCCTCCGGAACAGCGACCCGAACGCGGATTGCTCGGCATACGCAAGGCCTTGGGCCTGTTTGCCAATCTGCGGCCTGCCATGCTCCTTCCAGAACTTGCTGGCGCCTGCCTGCTGCGGGCGGATATCGCTTCCAGAGGTCTGGATCTCATTGTGGTCAGGGAACTGACAGGTGACATCTACTTTGGTGAACCACGTGGCCGCGATATACGAGACGGTCTGCGCGTGGGATACAACACCATGATTTACAATGAGGTTGAGGTACGGCGCATAGCCACAGTGGCCTTTGAAACGGCACGCAAACGTCGCAAAAAAGTCTGCTCTGTGGAGAAGAGCAACGTGCTGGAAACCTCACGCCTGTGGAAGGAAGTCGTTGTAGAAACCCACAAGCAGTACAGCGACGTGGAGCTTACCCATTTGTATGTGGATAATGCCGCCATGCAACTTGTGCGCGACCCGTCCCAGTTCGACGTCATTCTCACGGGGAATATCTTTGGTGACATCCTCTCCGATGAGGCTTCAGTGATCACCGGTTCTCTGGGCATGCTTCCGTCAGCCTCTCTGGGAGACAGCGGACCTGGCCTCTTCGAGCCCATACATGGATCGGCGCCCGACATCTCAGGGCAGGACAAGGCCAATCCACTGGCGACCATCCTCTCTGCCGCCCTGATGCTCCGCCTCGGCTTCGATATGGGCGAGGAAGCTGCGGCCATCGAACAGGCCGTACGAAAAACACTGGCCGACGGTTTCCGCACGGCTGATATCATGGAATCAGGAAAAACTCTCGTTGGCTGCAAGGAAATGGGAAGCCGCGTATTGGAACGCCTGTAACCGCCCCGAATCCCCCTGTGACAGAGAATTATGAAACCCCGGATCTCTCCGGGGTTTTACGTTCATTCTGCATCCCTGAAAGGAAGGCGGGATGCCGTACGACAGACACAGAGTATCCCTCTAAGATGAAAAATCAATCGTCCTGTCCAAGTACCACTTCGGCTTCTGGGTGAGCCTGACGCAAGGCCTCGTGCATGGCGGCAGCATCGGCAAAAGCCTTGAAAGGACCAATATGTTCGTCACCCATAGCGGCCTTGTAGTGAACGTAGAAGGCTTTATCCATCTTGATCGGTGTCCCGTTGGCGTCACTGATCACCTCGAGAGCCACCTGACCGATACCGCGGTCATCCATGTCGATTTTCTGGGCCGCAGCATAGGAAAGATCAATGATACGACCGCGCACGTAAGGGCCACGGTCAGTCACGCACACCATGACGCTCTTTCCGTTCTCCTGCTCAGTCACGCGCACCACAGTGCCAAGGGGAAGGGTTCGATGCGCTGCAGTAAACGTGTACATGTCGTAGTTAACGCCGCTGGCGGTCTCGCCATCGTGGGCATCAGCCCCGTACCAGGAAGCCGTGCCACGCATAAGTTCGCTGTCCCGGGCGCGTTGCAGCCACAGTTCGCGGTTTTCGGCAAGCTGCCTATCTTCATGGCGCAGTTGATTGGAGAATTTTTTTCGTTTAAGGGCAGCCTTGCGATCCCTAGAAGCCGTCTGCACATGCCTGTAGGAGGAATGAGCCTCGCGTCGATGCTGACGCACATCCGATCGAGCTGCTTGTCGTTTTTCGGAAGAAATTTTGTTCACTGATCTTCTGGAAGAGGCCGCGTCGGAAAGATTTGGGGCGGCCAACAGCAGACAACATGCCGCGACCGCGAGGAAAAGAAACCAGCGCGTATACTTCATGGTACTTCCTTGGTTGCTGTTCGAGGCTGGCCGACATGACATGCCGGACGGACCGCGCCCGCAGCCCTGACCCCAGAAGCCTGACACTGATGCCCTCAGACACGCCTTGCGTCTTGGGAACATCGGCCCCCCAGGGGAA
>JAGAEE010000085.1 GCA_017613295.1 Desulfovibrio sp.
AAGATCCGTACCTATAACTTTCCCCAGTCCAGACTCACAGACCACCGGATAGGCCTTACCATCTATTCTCTGGAAAAGGTGCTGGAAGGCGACCTGGACCAGGTCATCGATCCTCTTACCGAAACCGACAATGCGCGGAAGCTTGCAGAGGTGGAGTACTGAGAAGAACCCTCATCCGTCAGGCTTATGAGTGCTTCCCCACGGTTGCACGTCATCGCTGTGCAGATATCCCAGGGCGAACAGGCGGGCGCAGGCCTGCCGCAAACCTTCCGTTTCGTGCCCCTTGTGTCCCGCAGTCAGACAAAGGGCTTCTGGCCTGTTGGCATCCATAAGACTGCACAGCGTATCTTGCGGACCCAGTTCGAGGAAAACGCGTATGCCGTCGCGTTGCCACATGGCTTCCACGCATTCTGTCCAGCGAACGGAGTTCTCGTCCAGGTCGGCAATCAGGCGGCAGACGTTTTCCTGATCATCGGGATAGAAATCCGTGGTAATGCAGCTCAGCATGGGGAAGCGTGGGGCGTGCATGGCCAGAGCGTTGAGACGGCGCAGCGACATGTCGCGCAGAACACGCATGCCGGGATGGTGAAAGGCCAGGCTCATGTTCAGCATAATGGCGGGAATGCGCCGCTTGCGAAGGCTCTTGCGGGCTTCCAGCAGCACTTCCCGAGGTCCGCTGAGTATGCACTGCCTTGGCGTATTGTAATTGGAGACATACAGGGAAGGCCAGGTTGAGCGCACTTCTTGAAGGATTTGTGCCTCGGCGTGCACGGCCATCATGCCTGTTTCGCGTGTGGCGCGTGCCTCCAGCTCGGCCATGTGCACGGCGCGGGTGTCCAGGATGTACCACGCCACTTCTGGCGTGTAGACGCCCGCAAAGCAAAGGCCCACCAGCTCGCCCAGACTGTGCCCGCAGATGAGCGACGGTTTGAGTCCCAGGGAGGAGAGCACGCTCCACTGGGCGAATTCCAGCATGAAAAGGTAGGGGCATTGCCAGCGGGTGTGGTTGATCCTTTCCGGATCTGTTTCGTCCATGAGGCCAAGCAGATCCCAGTCAGCCAGGGCGGCGAGGCGGTCCATGGCTTCCCTGGCCACGGGGAAGGTGTCGTACAGCTCCCTTCCCATGCCAGGCCATGTGGAGCCAAGGCCACAGCACATGACCGCGAGGGGGTCGGCGGGCACGTCGGCCGGGGCGAGCCAGACTCCACGTTCTCCTAGGCGCTGTAGTTCTTCCGCGCCAAGATGTGACGTCAGCGAAAGCAATTCCTGACGCCAGGTCGGCGTCACTGCTCCGGCACGCCAGGAGCGTCCTTCCTGTGCCAGTGTGGCATAGCGCACGCCGTCCAGGGCATATTCGGCATGGCCGGCTCCTTCAGGCGGCTTCGACGTTCCACTGTCGGCGGGAGTGGGGGAGGGAGAGGAAGGGTGGCACATGGGCGATCATTCCCCGTTGATATATTTGTCGAGGGTCGCTATCATTCCCTCCACATCAAAGGGTTTGGCAATGTGGGCGTTCATGCCGCTTTCAAAGGACATGGCCCTGTCTTCCTCTCTAGCATTGGCGCTGAGGGCGATGATGGGAAGGCGGGCAATGTCCTTCCTGTCCATGGCCCGTATGGCCCTGGTGGCTTCGTAGCCGTTCATGACGGGCATCTGTATGTCCATCAGCACGGCCGAGTAATAGCCTTCGGGCGATTTGGCGATGGCCTCCACGGCATCGCAGCCGTCGGGCACCGCTTCCACCGCGAAGCCCGATTCCGTCAGGACGGTTTCTGCCAGGATGCGGTTGATTTCAATGTCTTCCACAAGCAGAATACGCCCCTTGCTGCCCGGAGGACACGACTTTTCCCTGGGCGTTGACGGCGGCAATTTCTCGCACGCTTGGGCGAGTTTCAGTGGCAGACTCAGGACGAAGGTTGCCCCTTGCCCCTTTTGACTGGTGGCCGTGACGCTTCCACCCAGGATATCCATGAGGCGTCTGGTGACGGTCAGACCGATGCCGGTTCCCGCCTTGCCGGAACGGGTGGAGGTTTGCTCCTGCTCAAAGGCGTTAAAGGCACGCTTGAGGAACTCCGGCTCCATGCCTATGCCGGTATCGCTTACCGCGACGTCAAAACGGGCAAAACCGGATTGCGAAGCCTCCTTGCGACGTATGGTCACGGTGACCTTACCCGCGTCCGGAGTGAATTTTGCGGCGTTGGAAAGGATGTTGGTCAGGGCGCGCTGAAAACGCGGCGCGTCAATGAAGACCTTCGTGTCGTGATCTCCGGGGTTTACAGTGACGCAGATGTGCTTGGCGTCGAATTCGTGTTGCAGCATGGCCACGGTTTCGGCCACCACGTCACTCAGATCATGCTCTTCAGGTTTCGGATGCACGCCACCGGCGTCCAGTTCCGAAAGTTCCAGCAGGTCGTCGAGGATTGCCAGCAGATGTTTGCCCGCCTTGACAACCCTGCCCAGATATTCCTTTACCTTTTCCGGTTCGTTGGCATCCTTGCGAGCCAGTTCGGCATAGCCGAGGATGGCGTTCATGGGAGTGCGTACGTCGTGCGAGAGGTTGAAAATGAAGACATTCTTGGATTCATTGAGGCGCTTTTCACTGAGGAGGGCCTCCTCGGCACGCCGCGCTTCATTTTCGGCCAGCTTTTTTTCGGTGACGTCATAAAGAAAAACGTAGTACAGGTCTCCCATCTTCTTCGTATGGACCAAATGCCCAAAGTCCTCAATCCACCGTATCTGGCCGTTTTTGCGTAGTATGCGGTAGACGACGTGATCGAGCTTCTCGGAGCTTGACTTGATCTGTTGGGAGATGCTCGTTTCCACGCTGTCCCTGTCATCGGGGTGTATCATGCCGCTGAACGAACCGTGGACAAATTCCAGAAAGTCGTCCATGGAGTCGCATCCGAATATCCTGAGCGTTGCGGCATTGGCATGGAGGATTTTCTCCTCGCTGTTGGCCGTGTACACAATGAAACCGCCTGGCATGCGTTCCGTAACGTCTTCGAAGATGGGCATGACAGCTCCCGCTGTTACAGTATTTTACGCAACATGGCGAAGAGTTTTTCCATGTCGATGGGTTTGACCAGGTGCCCGTTCATGCCGGCGGCCAGGGCGTCTTTCTTGTCTTCGTCAAAGGCATTGGCCGTCATGGCCACAATGGGAACGCCGGCCCTGACGGGGTCTGTCAAGGCGCGAATGGCCCTGGTGGCCTCATAGCCGTTCATGGAGGGCATCTG
>JAGAEE010000086.1 GCA_017613295.1 Desulfovibrio sp.
ATACGCCTCTACGGTGACTACTTTGGCGTACGGGATGTGACCGAACTGGAGGCCGCGATGTGCGGGTGCCGTCACCAGTGGGAAGCGTTGACTGCCAGGCTTGAAGCATTGCCCCTGGACGAATACGTGCAGGGAGTGGACGCCGAAACCCTGGCTTCATGTCTGCTATGAAAAACGCTAAAAATGTCTGTCAGACGTCGGCTCAAGCAAGTCAATACCGCGCCGGATGCGGCGCTGAGAAACGTCCGAGACAGCGGTCACGGCTTGTCTGGTGATTCGGCCACGCGTGGATTAGACTCTTTCACGGCGATTTCAAACTCTTGCAGGGCTTCGGCCACAAGCCTGGCAAAAATTCCCATGACCTGGTCATAGGAACGTCCTATGGCTGTGGCAAATTTGGCAATGTTCTGCTCATCGTCCATGGCTTTGTGAAATTCTTCAATGCCATGATTGCAAACCACAGGGTCAAGAGACTTTTTGCACATGTCCTGCAGGGGACGCACAGCTTCGTCAAACTCTGACCTGCTCATGTACTGACGGTCGCTGTCCACAATCTCCCAAAATTTTTCCTGCGTGGAATATTCCAAAAGCATAACAAGGCAGATCAGGTCATAGTAGCCGCGATCTCCTGGTGGGGCGAGCATTCCGACGATCAGATTGAGGGCTGCCGCCAGCTCTCTGGATTTTGAGCGCATGCCGCCGGACACGTCTGGAGGGGCAAAATGCTCGCGCTTCAGTTGAGAATCAAGCCTTTTTTCCGAAAAACGCGTTTGTGCCTTTTCTATGGCCTGCGCAAAACACGGGGATCGATCCCCTTCGGCCAGCGCCCGACATTGGCGGAAAACGTCCAGGGGTTCTGCCAAACAGGGCAGAGGTACACAGGACATGAGCACAAAAAGGATGAGTGTCTTCAAAATTATTCTCATTTTACACCGTACAACAAAGAATGGTGAATCTGTTGCGTCCGGCTTCCTTTGATTTGTACAGGGCCACATCGGCAGTGTCGTACATTTTTTTGTAATCTATATTCCCCTCATGACATGTGGCAACGCCTATGCTCGCCGTAACAGTGACCGATTTGCCGTCTGTCGAGACAAATTCCTTGCGCAAGCGCTGCAGCAAATCTTCCATTTTTCCCTCGATGACGTCGGCCGCATCCAGCGTCGGCGCGTAGACGACAAACTCGTCGCCGCCAAGGCGTGCCACGATATCGGTATCCCTGAAGATTTCCTGCAGCACCTTGCCAGTTCGTTTCAGGCATTCATCTCCCACGGGATGCCCCAACGTATCGTTAAGCGTCTTGAAATTGTCCAGGTCAATGAGGAAAAGCCCTCCGGGCTTGGGGCCTGATTCAAGAATGACGTCCAGTTGCTTTTCGTATCCGGCGCGATTGGTTATGCCGGTCAGCTTGTCAACGTAGGCCTTCTTGCGAAGCGGATTGATATGTGATCGGAAGAATAAGACACCAAGGACACTCAGGGCGCTGGCAATGAGCATTGTTGCCAGAAGACAGGACAGGGCAATGGCCGTAATGGTGCGCTGCACGCCCTCCACTTCCGTACCGAGAAACCACATGCCGTGTATGTTGCCTTCAGTGTCCTTAATGGGCCAGTAGACCGTTTTGTACGCCTTGCCAAGAATGGCCGCATCGGCATTGAATATGCCGCCCGTAGCCAAAACCTTGTCAGCGACCTCCGGATTATTGAGCTTTGTGCCCACAGCGCGTTTGCCGTCGCGAATGATCGTGGTGGAGATGCGCTCGTCCTTTTCAAAGACGGTCATCTCAAGTCCCGTCACCCGTTTCACTTCGTCCACAAAGGCATGATGAGCAAAAAGTTCTCCGAACAGGATGGCCCCGACTATGTTGCCTTCAATGACAATGGGGGAGGCCGCACATACGCCCAGGTTACCCTTTCCTGGGTTGACGATGTCCACGACATCTTTGCCGTCCAGAGCGTCGCGAATGACCGAAGTCATGGGGATAGTATCGCCGTGTTTGTCAATATGGCCACGCGCCAGCACCGTGCCCTTGACATCGATGATGGTGGCAAAGGTGGCTTTGCAGCGCTCCATGGCCTTTTTGGCAAACTGCGACATGACGTTCCTGTCGTTGGAAAGAAAGGCTTTTTCCAGCTTCCTTGAGTCCGAAAGGAGGTTTGCTTCTTGGGAAAGGCGGGTCTTGGTATTGGCGAAAATATCATCCACGACGTTGCGGAAGGTGTCGATTTCCTTTCTGAAGGATTGTTCGAAGCCGTCGGCCATGAAGTGCTGTGATGTCAGAAAGATGCCAAGAGCGGCGACGAGAACGCCCAAAACCAACCAGCACATGGAGCGCATAAAACGGGTGATCCGCATCACGGTTTCCTGCCCTGTTCAGTTGTCTGTGAAATGATTGCCCTGTTCAAGAGACAAGTCAGTATAGCCGCAAAACAGTATGGCGGCAAGCCGTAGTACAACATTTTGACTTTGATCTTTTACGTCGCTAGGCCTCCGGCCAACGCACGGCGCGTATGATTTCATCGTTCCCCAGCAGGGCCTGTCCCAGGCTGGATGTCGAAGACGATTTTTCAACCGGCGGAGGCTTGAGGCCTCCGGAAAGAGAAACATGCTTGAGTACCTCACCGGTACGGGCGAAAAGGTTGGTCAGGATGGAATTGGAAACCAGCATGCCACTGCGGGTGAGACGCACATAGCCGTTGCGAATGCGGATGAGGCCGTTTTCGTGCAAGGCTTGGACAAGACGATGGTGATCCCGCATGAAATCCCTCCCGGTCATTTCACGATAGGCCTTCACCCTCAGCCCACGTGTGGTCCGCAAACGCAGCATCATCATCTCCAGCACTCTTGTCTCTGGATCCAGCTTCTCCACATCATTGCCCAGGGAACCCGCACGAACGCGTTCGTTCCAAGACGTCTGGCTGGCCGGATTGGTCCAGCGCCTTTCGCCGATGGTGGATGTGGCCAAGGGGCCGAGCCCCAGATATTCCGCACCTTCCCAGTACCCCATGTTGTG
>JAGAEE010000012.1 GCA_017613295.1 Desulfovibrio sp.
AACGTGCGCCTGAGGAAAGACTGGGCATTTCCCTGATGTTGCCAAGAATTCGCGCCCTACGTCAGGATGTGTTTTTATGAGTTCAAATTCTTCATCAGTCAGCCTGTCTGGCTTATTGATCAGGCTGTCCGGCACGCCGATTTTGCCGACGTCGTGCAAAAGTCCCATCATGTATATGTCATGCTGCTGTTTTTCATCGTAACCGAAGCGTTTCGCAATCTCTCTGGAATACGCTGCCACGCGGCCAGAATGCCCGTTTGTGTAGGTATCCTTGGCATCAATGGCTGCGGCAAGAGAACCAACCACATGTAAAAACAGCTGCTCATTTTCCCAAGTCTTCTTTTCAACCTCATCGGCGAGATGACGTTGCAATCGTACCAATTCTATGGCGTGCTTAACACGCAGGATCAAGACATTCGCTATGAACGGCTTTTTGATATAATCCATAGCGCCGGATGAAAGGCCTTTTTCCTCCACAGCAACATCTTCATTGGCCGTAAGAAAGATCACCGGTATCTCCTGGCCTGGCTGCTCACGCTTTCTCAGTTCTTTCAGGGTATCAAATCCATCCATTTCTGGCATACTGATATCCAGAAGGATCAGATCCGGCGATGGATTATCCTGCACATACTCCAGAAGCTGATTTCCGGATTTGAGCACAACCGCTTTCATTCCCGCGTCGGTCAGGATATGCCATGCCCTTTTTAAAATCAGGGAATCGTCATCTACAACAATAATCCTGTATTCCATTGCTTCAGTGGCTCCATCTTTTGTTAGTTCGTGAGGTACTTGTCGAGGGTCGCGAGGAGCCCCTGGATATCTAACGGCTTTGCCAAATGTTCATTCATACCGCTTTCAAGGGTCATGGCCTTATCTTCCATTCTGGCATTGGCGCTCAAAGCGATAATGGGTAACGAGGCGACATCCTTTCTGTCCAATGCCCGTATGGCCCGTGTGGGTTCGTAGCCATTCATGATGGGCATCTGAATATCCATAAGTATCGCCGAAAAGTATCCTTCGGGCTTGTTGGAGACAGCTTCCACGGCATCGCAGCCATCTGAGGCGGATTCCACATCGAAGCCGGATTCCGTCAATACCGTTTTTGCCAGAATGCGGTTGATTTCGATATCTTCCATAAGCAGGATACGAGTCCTGTTGATGCCGTTGCTGTGCAAAGATGGAACTGTTGGCAACGTGTCGGTCGCATTATCCGCAAGTTTCAAAGGCAGACTTAAGATAAACGTCGATCCCTTGCCTTTCTCGCTTGTCGCAGTGACGCTGCCACCCAAGATATTCATGATGCGCTTGGTTACCGTCAAGCCGACGCCTGTTCCAATAGGTCAGGGGTATACTGATAAAAGGCAGTTTATAGCATTATCGCTTTGCTAATCTATTGAAATAACAGAACGCTAATGAATATGTATTGATTCAATCAGCATACCCCTCGCCGTGCAAAGATATTTCCGTTGTGTGCCGTCCGTCGGCAGCGGTTTACACAAATTTCACGAAGTCCGTTTTTCGCGGGGCGGCTTCAGGCGCCTTGCCGTCGGCGTAACCCACAACGCAGTGGCCGATGCCCTCGTAGTTACCCTCAATGCCCCAGTCTTTGAGCATGGACTGACCCTCAGGGCTGGAAAATTCCTCTCTGGCACGGTGAATCCAGCAACTGCCCAAGCCCAGGGCGTGGGCGGCGAGCATGAGATTGCCGATGACAAGACTGCCGTCATAAACATAGGTGGGCCGCGTTGTGTCGGCCAGAACCACCATGCACACGGGCGCACCGTAGAAGGGGTCACTGGGGACACCCATGATGCGGGCGTTCATGGCGGAAAGACGGTCAAGCGTGTGCCTGTCCCGGACCACGACAATGCGGCAGGGCTGCTTGCCCATACCGGAGGCGGCGTAGGTGCCCGCCTCGGCAATTTGCCGCAGGAGTTCTTCGGGAACCATGTCAGGCTTGAATTTGCGGCAGCTGCGCCGCGTTTTGAGGGCCTCAAGAATCGCGTTCATGGAAACCTCCCGTTATTTGACTTCACAGCCGTTGCCGTCTGAAAATCGCCCCTGTCGGCAGGGCGACCGCTGGATTCACGATAGGCATTTTGAGTCGCCGTGTCCATGTGCCCTGTGAATGCGAGCCGTATGGATAAAGGATTTTTAGCAATTTTGAAGGCTGGCCCGCATGGAGGACAGGGGCAGCACAATCAAGAAGGTCTGCTAAACTGTACGGCTGGTTCATTGTGAATAAGCTGGTATCAACCACGGCTAAACAAGGGGGTAATATAGCGAAGAAAACATTATTCGTTGGGGGGCAAAAAAATATTTTATTTCAATTTGCTTTTCCGCCCTAAGGTTTTCGCAGCGGCATCCGTTAAGACGTGCAAGGGTATCCAGCATTTGTCCCGGCCACAAGGAGCGTAGCCGCATGTCTTCCCTTTCTTCTGCCGCAAGTCTTGCGACATCCAATGATTTTGCTTCGGAACTGGCGCTCAATCGCGTCATGAACGGTCAGACCGTGCCCGAAAGCGGCCGTGGTCTCAATGCCGCATCCCGTGCCCTGGCCAGCGGGCTTGACGCCACAGCCCTGGGGTATGGTGTCGTCGCGGCCAATGTGGCATCGGCGCGAACCCTGGTTGAAGGCGCCCAGGACGCCATAACCGAACTTGTCAGCCAGGTGCGCCATCTCGGCGATCTCTGTGCGGGCGCTTCAAGCGATGCCATGGCGCAATCCCTGGCAGCCTCCGTGAAGCAGAACATTGACGCCCTGTTGCAGACAGAGGTGCAGGGGGTGAAGGTGCTCGGCAATTCGGGGCGCGTGGTGTCCTTGGGGCTGGGCAATTCGGACAGCATGACCGTGGGGCAGGCAGACATCAACCGCAGTGGCAGCAAATTTGCGGCCCTTTATAATGCCCTCACCGGTGGACTGACCAGGGCTTCGGCCCAGGGCCTGTGCGAGGATGCCGTGCATGAGCTGACCGCCGCCATAGGAACACAGGGGACTCAGTACCGCATCCTTTCCAATAGGTATGACATGCTCAACGACCTCATCGGCACCTGTCACATGGCCTCTGACAGCCAGTCGGTCACCACGGCTGCCAGCCCTTCACCGTCACTTCTCAACGCCTTTCTGTAGGGGGAGACGGTCATGGACATGGAATCCTTACTCCTTGGCATGATCAAGGCCAATTTGACCAAGAAGGCTATCACTTCCTCGAAGCTGGAACGGGAAGACCGATCCATGCCGGATTCCACAAGGCGTGCCTTTGACAGCCGTATGAAGGCGGACGCTGCCGTGGCTCGTGTGGCCTCACAGAACATGGATGACGCCAAGGCCATGGTTAATGTGGCGCAAACCGGGGCCACAGCCATCAAGAGCCAGTTGCAGGCCATTCAGGAGATCCTTACGGATTGTGCCAAGACCGACGGGTTGACCAGCGAGCATCTGGATGGCGCCTCTGCCAGCATCAATGAACACATCAGCGAGATTGTGCGGCTGGCACAAAATACTTCCTTTAACGGCATGACGCTCATGGACGGGCAGAATGCCACCGTTCAGCTTCAGGCGGGTAACAGCACACGGGTGCAGAATTTCATGAATCTGCTGGACGCCTCGCTCCCTGCTGGGACGGTTCTGGGTGCCAACTCCATGAACATGAACAATCTTGGCGCGGAACTCTTTGTGACGAACGGCACCACCCTCACTTCCCAGGCTGACGCGCAGGCGGCCCTGGCCAAGATAGACGACTACATTGCCCGCATGCAAAATTTGGAAGCACAGTATTCCTATGACTACAAGTCACTGGAAAATCTGGGTATCCTGTTTGAGGAACAGGCCGACATCTTTGACAATGCGCAAAAGTACAGCACGGCGACCTCGGCTTCAAACGACAGCGATTATTTGCAGCAAATACTGGCCTCGCTGGGCAGTGCCTCCATCCTTTCCAGTTCGACTTGATCGGGGGAAATGTCCATGAATCTCACTCCAGAACTTCACATGGCTGCGGTCATGAATTCGCCCTACGCCACACGCGGCACCAGCCGCCAGGCAGGGTTGAACAAGTACAAGAGGCAGCTGGCGGAAACGCGCACCACGCTTTTTCAGATGCAGGCCATGAAGCTTATTTCCGGCGGTGTGGACAAGACCGCTGCCGCACGACGGGATTTTATCCTCAAGCGTGTCACACGCGAATTCTGGACAAATTTTGTGGTCCGCGGAGAGGAAACGACCATGTTGCGGACACTACAAACAAGCCTGCGTGAGGAATTCGGCCAGGATTTGCAATTTTTCTACCCTCCCGGCGATACACAGATGATGATTCTTCACGAGGGGGAGCAGGGGCTCGAACCCGTGGCGGCCAACAAGCAGGCCGTCATTATCAATCGTGCCTGGCAGATCGCCAGGGATTTGGTGGCCGAGCACATGTGCTGATTCCTCGCGGGAAATAGGGCTGGCTTATGGCAATTGCGTCATGGCCGCGTGTGGCGTATGGTGGACGTCATCGGCACAGGCGAGCGCACGCACTGATGGCGTGGGCGAAAATACCTGGCCTGGGGAGCGGCATGACTCAAAAGGAAACACTTGCCTCTGTGATAAGCTGGTTGCGGCAGAGGCATGAGTCGGTGATGGAGGCGGAACGGCAGGCCCTGGCCCGTCTGGACGCGGGTGACACGCCGGGGTACAGGACGCTGATGCGTCAGAAGGCGGAGTTGCTGGCCGCCATGTCCCAGGACGCCAAGCAGGTTCTGGCCGATTTGCCGGGAGAAGCCCGATTCAATTTTTCCCTGGCTCTGGAAAACTTTTCCTCCAGTGCCCGCACGGCGTTGCAGCTGGATTCGGTATTCTACATGTCGGCCCTGCTTTATCCGGATGACCACGTACCAGGCCAGCCGGACAATTTGGCGCTGTGTGTTGACCGTATGGAGCGGGACGGTGTGCTTTTTGCCACGTACCAGGAATGAGAGAGGGCAAGAGATACCGTGAGACACCAGGGGAACGTCAGGCTCAATCCTGCTCCCTGGGCTTGTCGTGCGCTCCCCTTTTCGCAGAAGGGCGAAGCCGAAAGACAAAGGTATTTTAGATGAAAAAACGTATTCTTGTGGCCCTTGCGCCGTCAGTCCTGCTTACCCTGCTGCTTTGGGGGGCGAGTTCCCCTGCCATGCCCGACATGACCGGCAGCGCCCCTGCCGACAGATTTGCGGCCAGTGATACCGACGCCAGTGGAAGCCTTTCCCCAGAGGAGTTCAGAAAAGCGTTTCCCGGCATGCGCGAGTCGGCCTTTGGCATGATTGACAAAAATGGAGATGACGTCATTGACCGTACGGAGTGGGACGTTTTTGTCAAAAATCATTCTGCCGGCACCATGGGCCACGGGAAGTCGGGCGGCATGGCCGCTCCCGCTGACAGGGCCGTGCCGCTGGTGACGCCGCCGGATGGCAAATAGACGGAGGCCTTTTCCGAAACCCGCCCGGCCGGCCGGAGGACGCAGCGTTCCCTTTCCCGATCTGCTGTTGGAAGCGTCGCAGGAGGGCGTGGGACGTGGCGCCAGGGATAGGCCTTCCCCGAATCCGGTTTTCAGGGAGGGGGGGCTCAAATCTCCCTCTGACACGGAAAAGGGAACGGCGTTGGCGCAACCCCTTTTTGTGCCAATGAGCGCCGAAGAAGTACGTGCTCTTGGCTGGGAAGGCCTGGACGTGCTGCTGGTCAACGGCGACGCCTATGTGGACCATCCTTCCTGTGGCGTTTTTCTTTTGGCGCGCTGGCTCATACGTCACGGCTTTCGTACGGGCATTGTGGCTCAGCCACGGTGGAGCACGACGGAAGACCTGCTGGTCATGGGCAGGCCGCGCCTTTTCGCCGGTGTCAGCGCTGGCGCCCTGGATTCCCTGGTGGCACATTACACGGCGTTTCGAAAAAAACGCCATGACGATGCCTATACCCCTGGCGGCAAGGCCGGGGCACGTCCCAACCGCGCTTGCCTGGTCTATGCCAATCTGGTGCGGCAGGCATTTCCCGGGCTGCCCGTGGTGCTGGGCGGTATCGAGGCGAGCTTGCGTCGGGTTTCGCACTATGATTTCTGGACGGACGCCCTGCGTCGACCCATTCTCATGGACGCCAAGGCCGACCTGCTCGTTTGGGGCATGGGGGAGCATGCCATCCTGGCGTGTGCCCGACGCTTGGATCAGGGGGCGGACGTTCGTGGGATTCCTGGAACGGCCTGGATGGACAGGTTGGACGCAAACGGTCAGCCTGCCAGCCTGCCGGAAGATCTGGTCGGCGCTCCGTGGGTGGAGTTGCCCTCTCACGAGGCCATTCTCGGGGACGCGTTCAAGCTGCTTCAGCTCACCCAGGCCCTGGAACGTCAGGTACACCGTCAGAACGCCTGGGCTTTTCAGCCCGTGGGGCAGCGTGCTGTTGTGCTGGCTCGACCGGCGATACCGTTGAACACGGAAGAAATGGACTCCCTGTATGGTCTGCCTTTCACCCGAAAGGCCCATCCCAGCTACCATTTGCCCATTCCTGCGGAAGAAATGCTGCGTGCCAGCATTACCAGTCACCGCGGTTGCGGCGGGGGCTGTTCCTTCTGCTCGCTTTCCCTGCACCAGGGCAGACGTGTCAGCTCCAGGTCTTCAGAATCTCTGCTGGCCGAAGCCCGTCAATTGGGGCAGGCCAACGTGCAACGCGGCAAAGGGCCCATTGCCATTTCCGACGTGGGTGGTCCCACAGCCAATATGTGGCAGGCGCACTGCGCCCTTGACCGGGACGCGTCCCTTCGCCCTGATGGGAAGGAAGCCGGAGGCGGAAGCGTCTGCCGCCGGAGCAGCTGCTGCTATCCCACTCTTTGCAAATCCTTCCTTGTGCCGCAGCGTAGGCATGTGGATCTGTTACGCGCTATGGAGGCCCTGCCGGAAGTGAAACAGGTGCGTGTGGCCAGCGGTGTGCGTGCGGATCTGGCTTTGCGCGACGCTGCGGTGTTGGCGGCGTACACGGGCGAATTTACGGGCGGTCAGCTCAAGGTGGCCCCCGAGCATTGCTCTGCCGGGGTGCTGGCGCTCATGCGCAAACCGCCCCTTGAAGTGTTTGAGGCTTTTCTGGCCGAGTTTTATCGGCAAAGTCGGGCGGTCGGGCGGGAGCAATACGTGGTGCCCTACCTCATGAGCGCCTTCCCTGGCTGTACGGATGAAGACATGTACGCACTGGCCCATTGGTTGCGTCAACGGCACTGGAATCCGCGTCAGACCCAGTGCTTCATTCCCACTCCGGGGACCATTGCCACGGCCATGTACTATTGCGGGCGGGATGAGGCTGGCAATCCCTTGTACGTGGCCCGCAGTGACGCCCAGCGCCTGCGGCAGCACCGCATTCTCACGGGTGTCAGCACCGGAGGACGTGATGCGCGATAGCAATGCCAGGCTTGACCGTCTTGAAGAACTGACCTTTTTTCAGGAAGAGCGCATTGCCGCTCTGGATACGGCTCTAGCCGCGCAGCAACGTCAACTGGACAAGGTCGAAAGGGAGCTGGCCATGGCCTTGGCCAGCATCCGTCGATTGCGAGACCAGTTGCGTGATGTGCCGGAGAACACCCTGCCGCCCCATTACATGCCGGAGCGCTGGTAATCCTGGGATTCTGAACGCGGACGAAGCAATGCGCCATTATGCCTGCCTTTGCGGTTGATAACTGTTGCTGTGACGTCCTTGTGAAAACCTTGCCGACTCTCTTCACTTTTTGGAGGAGGCGGGCTATGCTGTCTCCCCAATTTCCCGGCGGAGAGATTCCGTCGTCCATCCCCAAGGAGAGCGTATCCCATGAGCCAGAAGCTGACTGTTGCCGTTGTGGGCGCCACGGGCGCCGTAGGTCGAGAAATGCTCAAGACCCTGCATGATCGCCATTTCCCCGCTTCCGAAGTCCGCGCCTTTGCCTCTGCCAGGTCCGAGGGCGCCAAAGTTCCCTTTGGGGAAAGCGAACTTGTGGTGCACGAGCTGAAGGAAGACGTTTTCAATGGCGTTGACATCGCCATTTTTTCTGCCGGTGGTGCCACATCCCAGAAGTTTTCTCCCCATGCCGCCCATGCCGGCTGTGTGGTGGTGGACAATTCGGCCGCGTGGCGTATGGACGACCGCTGCCCCTTGGTGGTGCCCGAGGTGAATCCCCACGCGCTTGAAAGGCACAACGGCATCATTGCCAATCCCAACTGCTCCACAATACAGATGCTGGTGGCGCTCAAACCCCTGCACGATGCCGCGAAAATCAAGCGTATTGTGGTTTCCACCTATCAGGCGGTTTCCGGTACCGGCCAGAAGGGCATCATGGAGTTGGAAAAGCAGGTCCGTGACATGTTCAACGGTCGTGACCCGGAATGCAAGGCCTATCCCTACCGTATCGCCTTCAATATCCTGCCGCACATCGACGTCTTCCTCGACAATGAC
>JAGAEE010000087.1 GCA_017613295.1 Desulfovibrio sp.
GACCCGGAATGAGCACTCTTGTCTTTCTACTGGAAGAAGAATCAGCCCGGGAACTGTTGCAGGTCATAGTGCAGAAACTCTTACCGCCGGAGATGACTGTGCGCTATATGAACTTTGAAGGGAAACAGGATTTGGAACAGGAGATCGTGCGTAAACTCCGTGGCTGGCGTACCCCGGACACCGCTTTCATTATCCTGCGGGATCAGGACGCTGGGAACTGCAAGCAAATTAAGCAGCGATTGCTCGATCTCGTCCACGAAAGCGGCAAAAAAGAAAACTGCCTCGTCCGCATTGCCTGCCATGAACTGGAAAATTTTTATCTGGGTGACTTGGCGGCCGTCGCCGAAGGCTTAAATGTGCCCGATCTGGGCAAATTGCAAAGGAAAACGCCCTATCGTTCGCCAGATGACATAGCGAATGCCTCGGAACAACTGAAAAAAATCACCAACAAAAAATACCGAAAGATTGCCGGTTCAAGGGCCATTGCCCGTTTCATGAAACTGGACGGAAGCAATCTCTCGAACAGTTTTCGCGTGCTCTGCAGCGGCATTCAAAAACTGGGTCGGTGATGAGAGTTATTCCACGCCAAGACGCAACTCGGCAAGCATAGCGGGTTCTAGTTGCGTCCCCGACGGGGCTGTAGGTACTGAGGCTGGAAAAACAGCCGATACTGCTTGACCGGGACAAAATGTTCAGGGCGCGTCACACTGCCCTCAATGGACAGGGGCTTGTCAGAAAGGCCGAAGGGTTGCAGTTCGCTCTCAGCGGCCATGCGTGAAAAGCCCTCGCCGGAAAGATTGAACACGGGCAGGCTGTCCGTGCCGGTTCCGGCGCTGAGTATGGCTGTGGCATTGGACGAAGGGGAAGCGGCCTGCCCTTGGCGTCGGGACACTCCCCGGAGCAGACTTGGCATGCCCGCGTCGGAGTTCCGCAGCACTTCCATAAAATCATTGCCGGTACGTCCCACAAACGTCACCAGAGAGGAGCCATCGCCGTAAACGAGCAGACTTACCGGCATGGTACCCCCATGAATCCCGAAAAACGCCGGACGTGCCCCCGCCGGCATGGCTGTCCACCCCTCATCGTTGCTGACACCTTCATGGGCGTCAGTATTGTGAACGACTAGCAACCCTGCCATAACAAGAGCTAAGAGAATGCGGCTGCGCATGGCTTCCCATCTCGTCAGGTATCCCGGGTCCCGTGATTTCCGGCTCATAGCTGACTATCCTGAATCACGGGGTGCCCAAATGAATGTGGAGATTGCTCTAGTGATTGAGCGTGTTCTTGTCAAGAGGCCAGCAAAGTGTTGCGGTTCAAGGGTTCAACGTCGTCTGTTTGATCGGGTCTGAGGAGCCGGTGGGGGTGGTTTGGGAGTCGGCGGGGTCAGGTCCGGTGGCTGTGGTATCAGCGGTACCCTGTCAGGTTCGCCAAGATAATGCAAAAAAAAATCGCTCAGGGCGCCATGGAGGAATTTGTGTATCATCGTGCGTTTTGTTGAAGAAACAGATCGACACAATTCTGGCAATTGCCATGCCAATAACGGGGGGCACGCTGACATGAGCGCCCCCACATCTGCCCCTGGCAAGCGCGCGTATCGCGGTTTCTTGTCCAGCAGTTCGAACAGTCGCTGGGCATGTCGCTCCCGTGGATTCTCTCTGTCTCCCTCAGTGGCCATAAGCAGCAGTGGAGGGTAAAACCACCGGAAGGATGCCTTTGAAAACAGCATGCCAAAAGAGGGTCCAATGGCGGCCACGCTCTTGATACGCGTGTCGGCCAGGCTTCTGGTCAAGGGGAATTTCTGGCAGAGTTCGTCCAGACGTTTTTTGGCCCAAACATGACAATACACGTCGGCAGGATCAGCTTCGGCGCAATACCCGTGCCAGTTCGTGCAGTCCGGCAAGGCCCCGCCCAGCAGCAGGGCCGCCGTACCTCCAGCACCGAAACCCACGACACCTATGCGTTGACGGTCAATGCTCGACTCCACGACGGGCGTGGACAACAGCAGCTCGATGGTTCCCTTCAGTTCACGCACCCGGCCTTCCAGCTGATTCCACGTGAGCAAATCGTCCATATTGTCCATGTTGTCCGTGGGATGGTTGGGAGCCGCAACCACAAATCCCATGGTCGCCAGCGCACTGGCCGTGTCGTGATAGCTGAATCTCGTGCCGGCAGTGTCATGGGAAAAGAGCAGCAGCGGATAACGACCTTCCAGAGGCTTGGCCTCGCGTGCGGCGGAAAATTCCCAAGGTCCTATGGAAATATCGCGTTCGGCCCGCGCCGTTGGATACCAGACATTCACGTCGAGGCGCAGACCGTTCTCCTGGTCATACTGCCCCAGCGTACGAAACCCCACATGAACGGACTCTTCGGCAAAGGCTTCGCCGTTGGCGACCAGGAGCAGGACAAAAAAAGCGAGAGCAAGAATATGTCGCATGCCATTGTTGTGCCACAAGGCGGCGTGCGGTACAAGGGGGCACTGATAATATCACTATGCTGACGGGAGACGCCTGCTCATGGAAATGCTTCACGCCGCGCTGGATTTTGTCCTGCACATTGACATACATCTTTTTGAACTTTTGGATCAGTATGGCGTCTGGGTTTATGCCATCCTGTTCTGCATTGTTTTTTGTGAAACCGGTCTGGTGGTGACGCCATTTCTGCCGGGGGATTCCCTGCTCTTTGCCTCCGGTGTGGCCGCCGGGGCTGGCCTCATGGGCTATGGGCAGACAATGCTCCTGCTGCTGATGGCTGGCGTGCTGGGTGATGGGGTAAATTATGCCATTGGCCGACATGTGGGTCCGGCCATCTTTTCACGCGAAAACAGGTTCATCAAAAAATCCCATTTGCTCAAGGCTCACGATTTCTACGAACGGCATGGCGGCAAGGCCATTGTCCTGGCACGTTTTGTCCCCATAGTGCGCACCTTTGCGCCCTTTGTGGCCGGCATCGCCCTCATGCAGCCGGTCACCTTTGTGATGTTCAATGTCACGGGATGCGCGCTCTGGGTGGGAGGTCTGGTGTCTGCCGGCTATTTTCTGGGCAACCTGGCCTGGGTGAGGGAACATTTCAGCCTCATCGTCTACGCCATTGTGGCTGTTTCCCTGCTTCCCGTGGGTCTGGAACTCGTGCGCGCCAAACTGGGGGCAGAAAGAGGGAAAAACGTGCAGACTTAGACTTGCCCCTTCACGACGGAACCGTAAAATCCTGCGGCAAATTCTCCAGAATCCATCGCACGCATTGCTGTGGGGTCTTGTCACCGGCTGGGCAATGCCATTTGGCATACCGGGCATAAAGCTCCTGCCGCTCCCCAAAAAGGTCTTCCAGGGTCTGCCCGGGTGCGATGGCGATGCCGCGCTCCGGATTGCGGGCCACACGCTCCTCAATGAGATAAAAAGGCACATCCAGAAAGACGACGGGACCAAGCTCAGCCAGATGGCGCATGGCCACGTCACGGTACACCACGCTGCCCCCTGTGGCGATTACCGCCCTGTGCACCCTGATGGAGGAGACGATCTGACCCTCAACATCCAGAAATGCCTCCTTGCCCAACGCGTCGGTAATATCCTGCAGACGGGCACCGTATGTGGCCTCTATAAGATGGTCACTGTCCACAAAAGCCCAATCCAGCTCGCGTGCCAGCATTCTGCCAACAGTGGACTTGCCAGCACCGGCCATACCGATGAGACTGATGGCCGGAGCCGGATGATCGGGCCTGACAATCAGGGAAGGCTGTGATTCCATGACAGCTCCTTGTGATTCTGCACTTGACCGAATGTGCCCAAGGCGGCCACGGCTGTCAACGATGCCCTGCCCGCACAGGATGATTTTTTTTCTCTTCGACCCTAAAGTTCCCTGAACGGCTGACGAAAAGAGAGAAAGAGGAAAAATCGTCATGAACAGATGCGCGGCTTTGCTTTTCTTTGGGTGTGCCCTCATGTTCTACGCCGACACGGCCATCGCCGAAACCGGCTCGCAAATTCCCGCCACAACCAGAGATGGCAAGACCAACCTCACCCATGTGTGGCTGCACAAGGGTGGTGGACGCCTGTACTGGAAAACCCTCACCCATCCGCTTCAGATACGTCTGGAAGGGGCACAATTTGTTGATCCCGCGTCCGTACCCGTGCTGTCAACAAACCCCGGAACCGACCTGTCTGCAAGACAATCCCACAAAAAGGGTCGCAGATCCTCACGAAAAAGCCGTCGGGCTCAATCTCACAGCCAGACCGACAAAGCTGCGCAGGCACAGGTAAGCCCTGCACCAATGGATGCGGGCAAAACGGCCCTGCGCGCCCCATCCACCAAAAATGCCACAGCACGTCAGGCGCAGGCCCGCAACCGGAGTTCCGTCTCCTCCGGTCGGGCCTCGCCGCCTCCCGTGACGACCTATACCACACTGCACTAGACGTCAGCGGCACAGACCCGTCGATCGCCAGTGCCTCATGGTGACGACATCCGGTGCCGGGTTACTTGGTACAATACCCAATGCGGCGCGCACAAAAAATGCCCATGGCAGCGTCTTACAGACGGGCCATGGGCATTCGCATATCAGACGTATGTATTAGCTTTCCTGCTTGACCTTGGACTTGGTCATGGCCAGACCGACACCCTCAAACAGCTCAAAAATGGCAAAGCCGTACCACAGGGTATATATGACATAGAAAATCAGCATGGCGGCCAAAAGCACCACGTGATCAGACACCTTGGTTGGTGTGACACTGTAGAAATTGTTGCCCGGCTCCACAGCGCGTCGCAACACCTGATCCACCACCTGTGCCTCGGAGATCAGACGCTGCTTCTGCAATTCCTTGATGGCGGGTGACAGGGTGTACCACCATGCGGAAGTCACCTTGAGCGCGTTTTCTCCATCATATTTCTTGGCCACGGGTTCTGCCTCGTTATGGTACAAATGATCGGCATCGTCCGTCACAGAGGCAAGAAGCGCGCCCAAATCTCCGGTAAAGGTCACCTTGCCGTTTTCGTTCTTCACATCGGTGGCACCGGCCTTCTCAAGGGCCATCACAGCAACGGGGGCCAGGTCGGCCTTCTTCAGATTTACGGAAACCGTCACTATCTTGCCATTGACGCTGGAAAGACTCTTGCGCACGGCAGGAATGAAATACGATGATCCCTTTGAGAGCTCATTGAAAACGTTGTCGGCATACTGCAGGCCTGTCAGATGATTCCCCTTTTCGTCACGCATGATGGGGGTGAGCAGCACAAAGAAGAGAACAAGAAAGGAAACGAGCAGCAAACTGCCCCGCATGAAGGGAGCTTTTTCGTGAATAAGCATGTTTAGGCCTCCCCTCTGAGCTTGCCAAGGTTAAGGAAGAACTTGCTGAAGACCCAGAGGCCGAACACGGCCACCACGACCCAGAAAACCACATTGCCCACCTGTTCGATGACGTTCACCACAGTGGGCGACCAGTGCAGGACCTCCATTTCCACGAGCTTCTTGGGCAGGGTGGCAGCGCGGTTGATAAAACCCGCAATAATGGAAACCGCATAGAAACCGCGGATGTGCACACCCTTGACCGCCTTGGTGGTTAAGGCGCCGATCTGGATGCCCAGCAGAGAGCCGAGCAGCATGCCGATAGCCAACGTGTAGAAAACGTAACCATAGATGGCATACTGCCCCACAGCGGCAAAACCTGCCGTGAAGATAATCTGGAGGATATCCGTGCCCACGGTGGTCATGGAGGAGACGCCGAAAATGTACACGAACATGGGGAAGGTGACAAAGCCGCCGCCCACGCCCATGATGGCGGCCAGCAAGCCAACAAAGACACCACCCGCCGCAACGATCCATCCCGAGATGCGCCGCCCGCCGGGGACCAGGTCCTCGTCAAAGGTGATCATGGGAGGCAAGCTGAGGCTCTGCAGCTTGAGCGAGAGGCTTGTCATGCCGGCGTTGCTGCTGGCCTGAGTGTTCTGGGCCGCCGCCGTGCCCCGCGTGGCCCGCAGAAAGTCAAAAAGCGCATAAAAACCCAAAAAGCCCAGCAGCACGGCGTATATGGTGCTGATGAACAGTTCGGAAAGCAGAGGATCGGCGTTGTACAGGCCCTTGTTGATGGCACCCCCGATAAAGGTTCCGCCTATGGAACCCACAAGAAAAGCCACGGCAAGTTTGGCGGAAACATTGCCCAGCTTCTTGTGGACAGTGGTTCCCATGATGGCCTTGGCAAAAATGTGGAAAAGGTCCGTGCCCACAGCCAGGATACCCTTGACCCCCACGGCCATGAGAGCCGGCGTAATGATGAAGCCGCCCCCGGCACCAATGCATCCGGTGATAAGCCCGGCGGCCAGCCCCACAGCTATGGACGCCAGGAAGATGGTGGTCGTGTAAAAAGCCGGCGCATAAGCCGACTTCCCGCCCAGCATTTCGTGATATTCATAGGCCTCTGCCAGGCACCCCGCCATAATCGGCAAGGCCAATGCCAATAAAATAAGCAGTTTTTTCCTGTTTTTGAGAATGGAAGTGGAAACCTCCAAATCCCATTTGGCATAAGCCCGGGAACTGCTTAGCAGAAATTCATACACCTGCCTGCCAAAACTCATACTTTCCTCCACAACAAGGGTTCTCCCAGCAATAGGGCCCAGAGCCCCGACCACATTATTGCCTACCACCGTCTGGCACACGACGCCGTACGGCATTTATACAACCATCTGACATCATTTATCTTTTTAGTTATCTCTACTCTCTCTTCCTTATCGGACAAAAGAATGCCACATTCCACGCACTTTGTAAAAGAAAATTCTCGCAAAAACGTCTGCCTCGCGACTGATAATCATTTTTTTGTCAGGCCCGGACTCTGTCCAAAAATGACCAGCTCCAGCCAGTCCAGAGCAAAATCCAAAGCGGCCTCATCCCCGGCGAGGCTGTCCTCCATGACCAGATTTTGTCGCGCTTCATCCGCGTCCACGCGTGAAAAAATGCCCATGGCGTTTATGAATTCACGAAACTTGTCCAGCTGGAAGAGGCAGAGAACGGCCATGGTTGCCAGGCGCGATTCAAGAGGCTTGCCCGTGGCACGTACCATGGCCATGAGGCGCATGTAGCGGTCGTTGGCGGCATTGTACTCGGCCAACCCCTCGGTGTGCAGCCATTCCTGGGCTGTGCGCGTGGTCCCGCTGTCGAATCCGTGACAATGCGGCTCACGAACAAAAAAGAAGC
>JAGAEE010000013.1 GCA_017613295.1 Desulfovibrio sp.
AGGAACAGCAGGAGGAACTGGCGCGCACAGACGCGATATTACGTGCTCTCGGGGCCACGCCGCTTTTCGTACGACCTCCCTACGGCCTCTACAATGAAGAGACAGAACGCATTGCGGAAGGCCTAGGCGCCGCGCTCTTTCTCTGGTCGCTGGACAGCCGTGACTGGCGACGCCTTCCAAAGAACTATGCCGCACTCCGCAACACCAGGGGCAGTGTCTACACACCGGGTGCGCTGCGCGGCGTCTTTCTGTTTCATGACACGCACGAGCGCACGGTAGAGGATCTGCCGCGCATAATCCGTGACCTGCGCGCCGGTGGCTGCCAGCGATTTGTCACTGTTGACGATTACCTTGAAGGTCTGACAGACCCCGAACCCTGTCTGTTAATGACACGCGCCAGGCCGTGCTCAACGGCTACGTCCCGAGAGCCAGCCCCCTACGGCCAGATGCCAGCCTCTCACGAAACAGGGGGATGGTCGCCATGATCCGCTTTGATCCTCTGTCAGGCGCTGCCGTTTGTGTCATGGCCGAAGACGGGGCAGACAGCATCGTATACGCGCCGACTTTCATGAGCGACACCACGGCGGCACAGGAGCAGATGCAGTCTGCAGAAAGCTGCCAATCCTTCAATGAAACGCAATTCCGCATGGCCGCCGCCAACATGCTTGGCCTTGGCGCCGTGACCAGCGACTGGGCGTGACAGGGCACGGCTTCACAAAACAGAAGCGGTTCGGCACACGTTCTCAAGGTTCGTAGCATTTTGGCCTATGTGGAGAACCAGCAAAATTGCGCTTTTGCCAGGCTGTTGTTGCCCTTGCGCGATACCCTTCAAGGGCCGTCGCCTGCGGCCCTGCGGGCGCAAGCTTCTTGCCGTGGGGCTCTGGTCTCAGCCCAGCAGTTTCGCAGCGAAGGCCGCCGCTCCGAAGCCATTGTCAATATTAACCACAGCCACCCCGGGCGCACAGGAACACAGCATAGTGGTGAGAGCGGCCCTGCCGCCTTCGCCCACGCCATAGCCCACAGAGGTGGGCACAGCCACAACGGGACAAGCCACAAGGCCGGCGAGAACGCCAGGCAGCGCCCCCTCCATGCCGGCCACGGCAATGACCACACGCGCCTTGCGCAAGGCCTCAAGATGCGGAAGCAGGCGGTGCAACCCGGCCACGCCCGCGTCCGTCAGGCATCCGCAGGATTTTCCCCAGAAGGCGAGGGCGCCATAACTCTCCAGTGCTACGGGCATGTCCGCCGCGCCGGCCGAGATGATCAGGGCTTCTCCCTGCTGGGGCAAGGCGTGCGTTCTGGCATTGACAAAGGTCTCCGGTCCCCCAAGGGAAAAAAGCCGTGCTTCCGGCCAGAGGCAGCCGGAGGGGAAATGCCGCTGAAGGAGCTCTCCCTGCGATGGGGACACCCTGCTGACCAGCACCGGACCAGACACGGCCAGATGCTCCACGCAGGCCACAAGGGCCGCGTCGCTTTTGCCCTGGGCAAAGACGGTTTCTCCCAGGCCGGTGCGCAGGGGGCGTTGCGTGTCAAGGGTAAGGCCGTGAAGGACGTCGCGTATGGCGCCGTCACCCAGACGAAGCAGGGCCTCGCGCGGAGCGAGCGCGCCGTCGGCGACCTTCTGCAGTATGTCAAGCCAGGCATTATCGTGCATGCTTTCTCCTATCGCCAATTTTGGGTCTGTCACGCAGCGGAAGAGGCTCACCCAAATCCGTGCCATTCGGACTGACCAGGGCGCGAAAGGGGTACATTTCCACGCCGGCGGCGTGTGCCTCCCAAAACAGGACGGCGTATTCCGGATCAATGACGTCCGCCGGCGCAAAGCATCGACCGTCAGGCCGCTGCACCAGATAAAACATGGCCGCACGCTCTCCGTGGGTGACGATATCCATGAGGTCACGCAAATGCTTTTTCCCACGTTCGCTGGCCGCGTCGGGGAACAGGGCCACGTCGTCCTCGACCAGGGTGACGTTTTTGCATTCCACCCACAGGGGGGGCAGTTTCGGACCGGTGAACAGACCGTCCAATCGGCTGTCCCTGCGGCGGGCCTCTCTGGTCAGGTTGTCGTAACCTGCGGCAAAGGGCAGTCGGCCAGCGTGGAAGGCCGCCTCCAGCAAACGGTTGGGCACGCCCGTGTTCACACCGACCCAAAATCCGCAACCCGAGCTTTCCTCGGGGGCGTCAGGCGCGGCGCAGCTGGTGGCTGGTACGGCCCGCGCTTCCAGCCAAACGCATTCCTGCGTATATTTGAGCTTGCGGTGCGGATGGTCCGCCGGTGATGCCAACACGGGCGTGCCCGGCCGCAGAAGTCCGAGCATGCTGCCCGTATTGTTGCTGTGCACCCACAGGTCATGGCCACCGTAACGCAGACGCACGCAAAAACGCTTGTGGCGTTCCGCAAAGGTCCCAATGACACAATTGTCCGGCAAGGGGAGAAGCGGGCCACTGCCGTGGGGAATGTCAATCTTCTGTGACGGCATGGTGTTTACACCCCGGGATGAAGTTGCTACATTTTTCTACGGCAATGCCATGCCTTGCGCATGACGGACACGCCTGATTTCCCTAATTGGCGGACACGCCAAGGAGCCATGTATGCAAATTTCCCAACGTTTGAGCAGTATCAAGCCTTCCCTGACGCTCTCCGTCAACAGCCGTGCGCTGGAACTAAAGGCGCAGGGCGTTGCCGTCACCAGCCTTGCCGTAGGCGAACCGGATTTTCCCACGCCGCGGCACGTTTGTGAAGCGGCCAAGGCCGCCATTGATCAGAATTTCTGCCGTTATACGGCCGTACCGGGCATTCCGGAATTGCGCAAGGCCGCAGGAGCGTATTTTGAAAGGCAGTATCGTGTGCCCGTTCCGGCCGAATGCATCATTATCGGCGCCGGCGGCAAGCACTGCCTATACAACTTCATGCAGGCCACGCTCAATCCCGGAGACGAGGTGCTCGTGCCCGCCCCGTACTGGCTGAGCTACCCCGACATGGTCAGGTTGGCCGGCGCCGTGCCCGTAAGCGTGCCTGCAGGGCCAGAACGCGCGTTCAAGGTCACGCCGGACATGCTTGAGGCGCACGTCACCGAAAAAACGAAGCTGCTCATTCTCAATTCGCCCAGCAATCCCACGGGCGCGGTCTATACGGAGGCCGAATTTTCCGCCATCATGGAGTGGGCCCTGGCACGCGGCCTCTTTGTGCTTTCCGACGAAATCTATGACCAGCTTGTGTTTGCCCCGGCCAGAATGACCAGCGCCATTGCCTGGTTTGCCAAATATCCTGAGCAGGTGGCCGTGCTCAACGGCCTTTCCAAGAGTTTTGCCATGACCGGCTGGCGACTGGGTTTTCTGGCGGCACATCCGGATCTGATCAAAAAAATTTCCGCCCTGCAGGGGCACAGCACTTCCAGCATTTGCTCCATCACGCAAAAAGCGGCGCTGGCCGCCCTCACCGGCCCCATGGACTGCGTACATGAAATGCGCAAGGCCTTTGTGCGCCGCCGCGACCTGGCCATGGAAATCATTGCGGGATGGCCGGGCGTGGTCTGCCCCAAGCCGGACGGCGCGTTCTACCTTTTCCTTGACGTGAGCGCCTGCTACGGCGGTGACGTGCGCGATTCTGCCACGCTGTGTACCCGCCTGCTGGACAGGGCTCACGTGGCCGTGGTGCCCGGGGCGGCCTTTGGCGACGACCGCTGCATCCGCTTCTCCTACGCCGTGGGGGACGACGTGCTGCGGGACGCCCTGACACGTGTGGGTACGGAGCTGGCCGCCCTGGCGGCAAAAAAATAGCCCGCCCTATTCCACGCCCGGGGCGAGACGCCGGGCCAATCGGGTATAGCGCTTGCGGGTCTTGTTGTTTTTCACGGCCATGTGCAAGGCGCGGGATTCGCCCACGAGAACCACAAGTTTTTTGCCGCGCGTGACGGCCGTATAGACAAGATTGCGCTGCAGAAGCACGTAGTGCTGCATCATGAGCGGAATGATCACCGCAGGGTATTCCGATCCCTGGGACTTGTGGATGGAGATGGCGTAGGCAGGGACGATTTCGTCCAGCTCCTCAAACTCGTAGGGGACCACACGGTCCTCAAAAGAGATGCTCAGGGTGCGTTCGCGCACGTCCATATGCGTGATACGACCCATGTCGCCGTTAAAGACGTCCTTGTCGTAATTGTTTCGGATCTGCATGACCTTGTCGTGCAGGCGAAAAACGCGTTCGCCGCGGCGCACCTCCAGTCCGTTGGGATTGAGGGCGTCCTGCAAAAGGCCGTTGAGACGCCCCGCGCCGACGCTCCCCTTGTGCATGGGGGTGAGCACCTGAATATCGTCCACCGGGTCAAGATGAAAACGTCGCGGAATGTGGTTGCGCACAAGATCGACCACAAGCTCGGCCACGCGTTCCGGATCGTTCTGGTGGATGAAGTAGAAGTCCGAAAGCCGATCCCGGCGTGACTCCAGCTGGGGCACGTCACCGCGATTGATCATGTGCGCGTTGCATATGATTTCACTCTCGGCAGACTGGCGGAAAATTTCCGTCAGCTCCACCACGGGCACGACGCCAGAAAGGATGATGTCCGCAAGCACGCTGCCCGGCCCCACCGAGGGCAGCTGGTGCACGTCGCCCACCAGCACCAGGGTCGCGCCCTTGGGGACGGCCTTGAGCAGGTGGTAAAAAAGCAGCGTGTCCATCATGGAAGCTTCGTCCACCACCAGAAGGGCGCAGGCCAAGGGGGCGTCCTCGTTGCGGGCAAAACCGTCTTCCTTGGGGCTGTACTCCAGCAGGCGATGGATGGTGCGGGCCTCACAGCCCGAAGTTTCGGCCATGCGCTTTGCGGCACGGCCCGTGGGGGCCGCCAGAAGGACGCGTGCGCGCATGTCCCTGAACAGGCGGATGATGGCGTTGATGATGGTGGTCTTGCCCGTGCCCGGTCCGCCGGTGAGCACCATGACCTTGCTGTGCGCCACCGTGCGGATGGCCTCCACCTGCTCCGGCGCCAGGGTAATGGGCTGGTCTGCCACGACCCTGTCCACGAGGGCGTCGGCGTCTGGCACGCGCACCGCCTTGGGCGAATGCAGCAGCCGGTGAAGATAGTAGGCCGTTTTGGCCTCGCAGTGATGGAAGCGGTGCAGATACACGCCCACCTCGCCCGGCGCGTCGGGCATGTCCATCACTTCGCGCACGATGCGCTCCTCTGCCTCCAGGCTGTCCAGCGCCGCACCGACCAGGGTCTCCTCCACCCCAAGCTGGGCGCAGACACCCTCTACAAGCCGAGGTTCTGGCAGATAGACATTGCCGTCGTCCGTCGCTTTCTGCAAGACATAAAGCGTGCCCGCCTGAACCCGCAGCGGACTGTCGTGGACAAAACCCAGCTTGCTGGCTACGGCGTCGGCAGTGACAAAGCCAATGCCTCGGATATCCATGGCCAGCCGGTAGGGATTCTCTTTCACGATGTCAAGCGAGTCCGTCCCATAGGCGCGGTAAATGCGCACGGCATAGGCGGGTGTGATGCCGTGGGGCTGCAAAAACAGCAAAAGATCGCGCATGCCTCGGTGTTCCGCCCAGGATTCCCGAATGCGCTTCAGGCTTTTCTGCCCCACGCCGCGCACCTCTAGCAGACGTTGCGGTTCCTCGTCCAGCACGCGGATGGTGTCCGTCCCGAAGGCCCGCACAATGCGTCCGGCCATTTCCTCGCCCACGCCCTTGATGAGCCCCGAAGCCAGATAGAGCCGTATCCCTTCGCTGGTGGCCGGCAGCACCTCCTCCGCCGTGGCAAATTCGAGCTGGCGGCCGAAACGCGGATTGTTCACCCAGCGCCCCGAGACCTTGAGATGCACCCCGGCCTGCGGATTGA
>JAGAEE010000088.1 GCA_017613295.1 Desulfovibrio sp.
AGCTACGCAGTTTTTGGTCGGAAGCGGTTTCACGCATCTTGAGCGCAAGGCCGCCACTGACGAACTGACCGGCATTGCCAACCGTGCTGGTTTTGAAAAATCTCTGGAGCAGAGTATTGCTCGTGCTCCCGAGGGTGGGGCGCTTTTTCTGATTGATCTAGACCATTTCAAGGACGTCAATGACAGTCTTGGGCATCCCACAGGAGATGCCCTGCTCAAGAATACGGCGGCCACACTAAAAACCATCTTTCGTGAATCGGATATCCTCGCCCGTCTGGGGGGCGATGAATTTGTCGTCTTTGCTCCAAGCCTGAATCAAAGGGATATTATCGCTTCAAAAGCGCAAAATATCCTGAAGCTGGTGAAAACCAGCTACCAGTTGGGTGATGATCGCGTACTCACGGTCACGGCGAGCGTGGGCATCGCCCTGTATCCGGTCCACGGTGCCGACTACAAGACGCTCTACAAGAATGCGGACAGTGCGTTATATTCTACAAAAAATCGCGGTAGAAACGACTTTACCATATATACCGGTTAGATGTAACGTACTTCCGTTTTCCCCATGTCTTCCCGCAGCTATGGCGACGGTGTGGCGCCGTTCGCTTCAGGCATCGAACAATTGAGGTGAATTATGCGCTGGCAACATCATGAAGGAAGCGGTAACGTGGAGGACCGCAGGGGACAAAGCCCTGTAGGAAGACTCGGTGGGCTTCCCCTGGGAGGGAGGAGCAGTGTCATTGTGCTGCTTGTGGTACTTGTGGCTGGCTATTACGGAGTAGATCTCACAGGACTCCTGTCGGATGGCAGTATGGTAACTCCTGTGCCGTCAACCACTTCTTCGGGACAGGAACAGGAGCTTGCGCGTTTTACCTCAGTGGTGTTGAAAACGACTGAAAATGCCTGGCAGGATATCTTTCGGCGTTCGGGCAATGCCTATCCGCCACCGAAACTGGTGCTCTATACCGGTGCCACGGAAACGGCCTGTGGCTACGGGCAGTCTGCCATGGGACCGTTTTATTGCCCCGGGGACGGTAATGTGTATATTGACCTTGCCTTTTATCGCGATATGCAGACACGCCTCGGCGGCGGGGGAGATTTCGCTCTGGGATATGTGCTGGCTCACGAGGTGGGCCATCATGTACAAAACGTCCTGGGCATTGCCAGAAAAGTTCGCGAAATGCAGCGTGGTGTCTCACAGGCTGAAGCCAACCGTCTCTCCGTGATGATGGAGCTTCAGGCAGATTGCTTTGCCGGTGTCTGGGGACGCAGTGTTCAACGCGAGGGCATGTTGGAATCAGGTGACCTTGAGGAGGCGCTAAATACGGCCGCAGCCATTGGCGATGACAGACTTCAACGTCAACAGACTGGCCGCGTGGTGCCAGATAGCTTCACCCATGGCACGTCACAACAGCGTTATGCCTGGTTCAAGCGAGGCTTTGATACTGGTGATCCCGGTCAGTGCAATACCTACAATGGCCTGCGCTGACCGTTGCCTTGATATAAACATTGATACCGGCAAGGAGGTAATACGCAATGAGTGACGACTATCGCAGCATTGCCCGTGAACGAATGAAGGGTTTTTGCCGGGTTTGTCCCGTATGCGACGGGCGGGCCTGTGCCGGTGAAGTGCCGGGCATGGGCGGACTGACCACTGGCGCTTCCTTTCGCAACAATGTGACTGCCTTAGCCGATGTAACGCTCAACATGACCGTACTGCATGAAGTAAAAAGCCCGGACACGTCCACAAAGCTGTTGGGCATGGAATTCAAGGTTCCGGCTTTGGCCGCTCCCATAGGTGGCGTTTCCTTCAATATGACTAAGGAGCATGTGTCAGAGGACGCGTATATAGAAGCTGTGCTTAGCGGATGTGTGGCTGTCGGAACGGTGGGCTGTACTGGCGATGGCGTTCCTCCGTTCATTATTGACGCTGCGACTAAGGCATTACAGGCTCACAGGGGCATCCCCTTCATCAAACCGTGGGAAGGCAAGGAGCTATACGAGAAGCTTGACAGGGTCATGGAATGCCAACCTCTTGCCGTGGGCATGGACGTGGACGCCGCTGGTCTTGTGACATTGCGCAAGATGGGGCGCCCTGTTACGCCCATGAGTACGACGGAACTGGCACAGGTTATTGACTATGTACACAAAAAAGGACAGCGTTTTATCGTCAAGGGAATCATGATGCCACAAGATGCGGAAAAATCAGTTGCTGCGGGAGCTGATGGTATTGTGGTTTCCAATCATGGAGGTCGCATTCTTGATCACTGTCCTGGAACGGCATCTGTGTTGCCCCGCATTGCCGCTGCAGTACGCGGTCGTCTGACCGTATTTGTGGACGGTGGGGTTCGCACTGGCGTGGATGTACTCAAAATGCTGGCTCTCGGTGCGGATGCCGTGCTCATCGGCCGACCTGTTAGTGTGGCGGCTATTGGTGGTTTGGCTGAGGGAGTTAGCGCGTATTTCAACAGCATCACCCAACAGCTTTCACAGGCTATGCTTCTCACTGGATGTAGCCGAATCAGTGATATTTCACCGGAAGTTTTGTATAGCGCGTAGACTTTCTTCGTTTCATAAAAAAGTCCGCCGCCTCCCCCGAACGTAGGAGAGGTGGCGGACTTTTCGTTTCATGACATATTAGAATTCGGCTTCGTCGCCTTGGGGCATGCGATGGCCGCGCAGCATGAAGAGTAAGAAAAAGAGGATCGTGATGCCTATGCCAGCACATGTGGCCACAGCGGGTGACCAGTGGAAGGGAAAGCGCTCATAGCAGAAAAGATAGGCGCCGCATACGGTTGTCATAAACATCGCGGGCAGTGTGGCAATCCAGTGCAGGCGGTGGCGGCGGCGGAGCCAAACGGCTGCAGCCCACAGAGATATGCAGGCCAAGGTCTGATTTGTCCAACCAAAGGCCATCCATATGGCCTTAAAGTCGCCCACGGCAAAGTAGATACCCAGAATGAACAGGGGGATGGCCACGGCAATGCGACGGCTGATTTGTGTTTGCTTGACGTGCAGCATGTCAGCAAGGATGAGTCGTCCGGTACGGAAGGCCGTGTCGCCTGTGGATATGGGTAGGATGACAACACCCAGAAATACCAGTGTACCTCCTACAAGACCGCCCAGCAGTCCCTCGGAGGTCTTGGCCACCACAACGGCCGGGGTACCCGCGTTAAGAAGAGTCTGGGGATCACCGTCATAAAAAGAAAGGCCAATGGTCACCCAGATGAGCGCGATAAGCCCCTCAGAGATCATGACACCATAGAACATGGGTCGAGCTTGGCCTTCAGAACGCATGCAGCGCGCCATCATGGGCGACTGTGTGGCATGAAATCCTGAGATGGCGCCACAGGCGATGGTTACGAAGAGGAGTGGCCAGAGTTGTGTTCCCTTTGGGTGCAGGTTGGTGAAGAAGTCCGCCGGGTGCAAGTTAGGCAGCACCGTGTATGCGGGGTTGAGCAGCAGCGCGAGAAAAAGTCCCACAGCCATGAATAACAACAAAATGGCAAAAAGCGGGTATATGCGGCCTATAATCCTGTCGATGGGCAGAATGGTGGCCAGGAAATAATAGGCAAATATAACGATGGAGAAAAAAATGGTCAGCACGGCTCCGGCAGACACGTTGCCATTCGGGGCATGGCAAAGGCTGGCCAGGGGGCATGTCGCAAGCCAGCGCATGGCGTCCTCACCCCATGAGGCCGTGTGAAGGAGTTGCTGAGTCTTGAAGGAAAGCAGACCGGCTGGGCCGTTTACAAAGACAGCACCCACAAGGATCATGAACCAAATGGTGAAAATGAGCATGAACCAGCGTACATATCGTCCCAAATTGCGACCGATGACGTCAGGATAGGAAGCTCCTCCATAGCGTAGACTCATGGCCCCTGTCAGGAAATCATGTACGGCTCCGGCAAAAATACAGCCAAAAACAACCCAAAGTAGAGCTGCAGGACCGTATACTGCGCCCATAATGGGACCAAAGACTGGACCTAGTCCGGCAATGTTGAGCAGTTGGATAAAAAATATCTTATAGGGGGGAAGGGACACGCTGTCCACACCATCGGCATGAGATTGCACCGGTGTGGGTCGGGAGCGGTCTATGCCGAATATTTTTTCCACAAAAAGACCATAGATGGCGTAGCCAAGAAGCAACAGGGCTGCGGCAATAAGAAAACATATCATACCCATTGGTAAACACTCGCTTTTGAAGAAGTGGAGTCGGCAGATTACTCGACCGGCTTTTCACGCGGGGGAGCGGCATCCTCAGCCAGTATCTTGTTGACACCCTCAGGACGGCGCTCCAGATAGTCGTCCAGTGCCTTGGAGACAAGACGCCCCAGGCCCCACAGCGCGATGAGGTTAGGAATGACCATGAGTCCGTTGAACATGTCGGCCAGCTCCCACACGAGCGTCACTTGGAGGAAGGAGCCCAGCAGCAGAAAGGCCATGACCAACAGGCGAAAAGGGGTGAGCAGTCGTGTGCCAAAGAGGTACTTGACGTTTTGCTCGGCGAAGAAGTACCAGCCGAGAATAGTGGAAAACGCGAAGAAGAAGAGGCATACGGAGATGAAGCCATACCCCAGGCTGTGCGATCCCAGGCCCATTTCAAAAGCCTTTTGGGTGAGGCTGATGCCGGTCGTCGTGCCATCAAGGGCCCCGGTGACGAAGATCACAAAGGCCGTCATGTTGAGCACCACAAAGGTGTCGATAAAAACGCCCATGATTGCCACAAAGCCCTGCTGGGCGGGATACATGACCTTGGCCACGGCGTGGGCATGCGGGGTGGAGCCCATGCCCGCTTCATTGGAAAAGAGGCCACGGGCCACGCCGTAGCGCATGGCCTCCTTGACGCCGGCGCCCACAATGCCGCCCGTAGCGGCTGACGGATCGAACGCGCCCACAAAGATCATCTTGAAGGCAGGCAGGAGCATGTCAAGATGTGTGAGCACGATCCACAGCCCGCCCACAATATACAGAAGGGCCATGAAAGGCACGATTTTTTCGGTAGTGGCGGCTATGCGGCGTATTCCGCCAAAAAAGACAAAACCGCCAAGCACGGCCACAAGGGCGCCAGTAACCCAGTTGGGTACGCTGAAGGCCGTGTGAAAGGCATCCGCGATGGAGTTGGCCTGCACCATGTTGCCTATGAAACCCAGCGCCACGATGATGGCCAGGGAGAAAAAGCCAGCCAGCCATTTGGAGCCAAGGCCCTTTGAAATGTAGTAGGCAGGTCCACCGGTGACGTGGCCCTTGCTGTCTCGCGTCTTGTAGAGCTGGGCCAGAGTAGCCTCGGCAAAGATGGTGGCCATGCCGAAAAAGGCGGCGATCCACATCCAGAAAATGGCTCCTGGGCCTCCCATGGCAATGGCTGTGGCCGCGCCGGCCAGATTGCCGGTACCCACCTGGGCCGCAACGGCCGTCGCCAGCGACTGGAAGGAACTCATGCCTTCCTTGCCAGCCTTCTTGCCAAATATGCGGATGTCACCAAAGGTATAGTAAATCAGCCGGGAAAATTTGCGCACCTGCACAAAATTTAGGCGCAGGGTAAAATAGATGCCAGTACCCACCAGCAGGGGGATAAGGCAGTATACCCCCCAGAGCACGCTGTTGATATCCTGAACGGCTTTGGTCAGTGCTTCCATATGCCTTTCTCCAGGTTGTGCGATCCGTGATGTGGCCCCC
>JAGAEE010000089.1 GCA_017613295.1 Desulfovibrio sp.
ATCAAGGCCGGTTTCGAGACCCTGGTGGAGGCCGGCTATCAGCCGGAAATGGCTTATTTCGAGTGCATGCACGAAATGAAGCTCATTGTGGACCTGATGTACGAAGGCGGCATGTCGCGCATGCGCTATTCCATCAGCAACACTGCGGAATACGGAGACTATGTCACCGGGCCGCGTTTGATCACGGATGCCGTGAAGCAGGAAATGAAGGCCGTGCTCAAGGACATCCAGAGCGGCAAGTTTGCCCGCGACTTCATCCTTGAGGCCCGCGCCAAGTATCCCAGGTTCCTGACCACGCGCCGCAATGAGGCCAATCATCAGATTGAGCAGGTGGGCAAGACCTTGCGTGACATGATGCCTTGGCTGAAAAACAAGAAATTGTCATGACGCCTTGTAAAGGCTGATCTGTCTCATACAACGGGTTATACATCCCGTGCCGGCGATATGCTGGTACGGGATGTTTTGCGTAAGCCCTGAAACACAGCTTGAGCTATTACAAGGAGAAAAAATCCAGTGCGGGCACTGCCGGTATCATGTTGGCGGCGGCGAGTTTTTCGTAGAAAAGGGTAAGTCCACGCAGCTCTTCAGTGCCGAGGCGATAGGTAAGCCCTCTGGTGTAGTAAAAAGCCAGTTCTTCACGAGAAAGGGGACAGCCGTATCCGGTAAGATCAAGAATGACGTCCATGTGGGCGAGGCCCCAATCCCGGCCGCCTCGAAGTAGATCTCCAGGGTCGTCGTGGAAAAGCCCTTCCTCAACCGCTTGTCGACTCACCACCCACAATCCAAAGATAAAAGGAAGCTTTGTCCAGTCACGCCAGGCCTCGGCCAGATCCAGACAGTGCGGATATTCCTGGTGGCGACGCAAACGCAGCGCCTCATCCCCGATAGCCAGAAAGGCCTTTGGCGGGTTGTGGCTGTGCAGTGCCTGAGTGACGGGGCCAGTGACGTAGTGGGCGTTGATTTTGTAGCGTTCACGCATGAGCAGGCGTAGCAGGGCAACGGAGGTGTGCGATTCCCCACTGATGAGGATTTCCTCTCCCTCCAGTTCTTCCAGGGGGCATCTGGAAAGCAGCAGCACGCTCATGACGGGGCCGTGTGAACCGATGGAAAGATCTTCGACCAGTTGATAGCGTTCTGGACGGCAGGCGTATTCGAAGCATGAGCAGGAAGAGACTTGCAGCTCACCGCGCGACATCATGGTGTTGAGCAGGGCAGGGGGGCCAGAGATCAGTTCGTAATTGTGGGGTAAAATGCCCGCTTCTAGAGGATGGTAAATGGGCAGAACATTGAGGTAACTGATGCGGCCCATGCGTAATGGCACCGGGGAAAAATCGTTCATGCCGTGCCTCCGGAAACGACACATGGTTGCGGTTCCACGGGTTGATAGTCCATAGTTCGCTGTATGGGAGTAAAGCCAGCCGCATGAATGACCTTGTGGATGTCCTGGCGAGACATGTGGAAAGAGACTCCAGCGGCGGCTACCACATTTTCTTCAATCATCAGGGAACCGAAATCGTTGGCACCATAGAATAGGGCCAACTGGGCAACCTGTGGCCCCATGGTGACCCACGAAGCCTGGATGTTTGGCACATTGTCCAGTACCAGGCGGGAAATTGCCAGAAGACGTAAATAGGCGGGAGCTGGCAGGGGGGCAACGTGGATGCGAGTATGTGCGGGTTGGAAGGTCCAGGGGATGAAGGCCGTAAACCCGTGGGTGCGATCCTGGAGATCGCGTATGGCGAAGAGATGGTCCAGTCTGTGTCGAGGTTCCTCTTCATGGCCGAACATCATGGTGGCTGTCGTGCGCATGCCTTGATGGTGCGCCTCTTCCATGACCTGGAGCCATTCTTCTGCAGTACACTTGTTGGGAGAAACTTTGGCCCGAACGCTTGTCTCCAATATTTCGGCTCCCCCGCCGGGAATGGAATGCAAGCCGGCTTCTCTGAGGCGATGCAGCACTTCTTTGACATTTATGCCGAATTTTCGGGACCAGAAAAAAATTTCCGGAGGTGAAAAAGCATGGATATGCAGAGATGGCCAGGTATCTCGCATCCAGCGCAGCAGGTCTTCGTACCATTCCAGAGGAAGGTCCGGATGGTGACCGCCTTGCAGCAGAATCTGGGTTCCACCTAGAGCCAAGGTCTCATTGATTTTTTGCGCCATTTCTTCCCTGCTGATGACATAGCCTCCCTCCTCGCCGGGGGCGCGAAAGAAGGCACAGAAGCGGCAGCCACAGACACAGACATTGGAATAGTTGATGTTTCTGTCCCCCACATAGGTGACTACGCGGTCGGGATGGCATCGAAGGCGTATGGTGTGGGCCAGGTGGGCCAGCGTGTGCAGGTCTGCCCTGAAATAGAGGGCTTCAGCATGGGCGCGGTCAAGCCTTTGACCGGACAGGGCAAGGTTTGCGGCAGTCGCAACTTCCCGGTCGTTGGCCTGAATGTCAAGAGGACTGTATGCCGGAGCAAAGAGTTTCACTGGCTCGCCTCCGCAGTATTTAACGTGGAAAAGGTGGCGTTGCGGCGTACAGGGGTGAAGCCGGACTCGCGTATGACGTGTTCCAGCTCCGACACGGTCATGCCCTGCGCTGAAGAGGCTCCAGCCATGTGTCCGATGCGTTCTTCAACAATGGTGCCGTCCAGATCGTCGGCGCCAAACCATAGGGCTGTGGGTGCCAGTTTTTGTCCCAGCATGATCCAGTACGCCTTGATGTGGGGAATATTGTCAAGCATGAGACGTGACACGGCGATGGTTTTCAGCTGATCCAGACCGCGCTGGGGTCCGATTTTGTCGTCCGGAAGTTTGAGGCGACTGTTTTCCGTCAGAAAGGGCAGCGGAATGAAACAGGTAAAACCGCCGCTTTTGTCCTGTTGGTCTCGGAGGCGGCAGAGGTGGTCAATACGCTGTTCCAGAGTTTCAAGATGGCCGAAAAGCATGATGCAGTTTGTAACAATGCCCAGACTGTGCGCCTCGCCGGATACGCGCAGCCATGTGCTGGCGTCGGCCTTGTGAGGACAGATCTGTCGGCGCAGGGTTTCATCGAATATTTCTGCACCGCCACCGGGCATCATGACAAGGCCGGCCTTTTGCAGGCGTTTGAGCACGTCCAGCGTGCTGATGCCTTCCATGTTGGCAAAGTGGGCAATTTCAACAGGAGTGAACGCCTTGATTGGCAGATTGGGTTTGCTGGCGTGAACCGCGTGAAGCATCTCCTCAAACCATGCCAGGCGACGTGACGGGTGACAGCCTCCCACAATGTGCAGTTCGTCGAGATGCAGGGCTGCGGCGTACGCCTCGTGCAGGCGTGTCAGGATGTCATCAATGGTGAGGGTAAAGGCTCCGGGTTCTTCTTCACTGTCACGGCGGAAGGCACAGAAGGTGCATCCATTGACACACACATTGGTGTAGTTGATTTGCCGGTTGACCACATAGTAGGCCTTGTGCGCGTGGCGGCGGCATCGATCGTGCATGGCAAGGGCGCCCACGGCGGTGATGTCCGGACAATGGAAGAGTTTGAGGCCGTCCTCGGGGGCAAGGCGCTCGCCGGAGAGCACTTTTTCATGGATAGACGAAAGTCCCAGTGCGGCGTAGTATGAATGTTCCAACATGTCTGATCCCTGTATGTTTGTGGGCGTACAAGCCCTGTCGCACAGTAAGCCCCGTCGTTGCAGGCTGTCAATGAGAGGAATACATGTCTGATGTCACTGAACGCGCTCTTACCTTTGGCCTTTCACCTTGTCCGAACGATACCTATATTTTCCATGCCCTTTTGCACGGCCTCATACCGTCTCCTGTCACGCTCAAGGAGCATATGGCCGATGTGGAAGAGCTGAATTCCCTGGCTTTGGAAAAGAGGCTCGACGTGACCAAGATATCTGTGGGGGCGGTTCCACGTCTTATGCAAAATTACGTCCTGCTGTCATCAGGATCCGCTCTGGGGTGGGGGTGCGGCCCACTGCTCGTGGCACGCAAAGCTCTGTCTGCCGAAGAGTGGTCACGTGCCACCGTGGCCGTGCCAGGTCTGATGACCACGGCCAACCAGCTGTTGACCCTGCACGGAGGTTTTCACGGCCCGCGCAGGGAGATGCTGTTTAGTGACATTATGCCTGCTGTGGTTCGCGGTGAGTATGACCTTGGCCTGATCATCCACGAGGGACGCTTTACCTATGAACGTTTGGGACTGGTGAAAATACTGGATTTGGGTCAGTGGTGGGAGGCCGAATATCATCTGCCACTGCCTCTGGGCGCCATTGCCGTACGGCGTGATTTGCCTCTGCCACTGGCCAGGCGTTTGCAGGGGGCCATTACCGCAAGTCTGGCTCATGCCAATGCCCATCCGGAGGATTCACAGGAATTCATTCGCGAGCATGCGCAGGAGATGGAAGAAAGCGTCACCAGGACTCACATCAAAACCTTTGTGACCGATTTCAGTCTCGATCTCGGGCAAGCTGGCAGGGCGGCCATTGAGATGCTGGTACGCAC
>JAGAEE010000090.1 GCA_017613295.1 Desulfovibrio sp.
CGAGACAGACTTCCCGCATGAGAGTCACAGCTGGGTCATAACCGTCTCGCCGGACAAGAAGACCGCCACGATAGAGATGATCCTCCCGCACTTCGTTTGCGTCGACAACAAGGAGGGCGCGCCCGCGGGCACCGTCGTGCAAAGGATGCGCATACACTGCAACCTCTCCGCCGGTTCGCCCAACGGCAGGCCTTCTGTCTCGAAGGTCGAGCTTAGGCAGGAAATCAACGCGTTCCAATACTGACGACAAAAAGGGCGGCCCGGCAGGGACGGGCCGCCATGAACAGCAGGCAGGGAGAACGGCGCCGTGAGGGTGGAGTTTCAGTTTTTGATTCTTGCCGCACGCCAGGAGCAGGGAGATGAACTTATAGATTCTTTTCGACCTCCTTACATTGCCAGCACTTCAGGCACCGTCACGTAGTATCAGGCGTGTTTTGCGCCGTGCCGGCGCATGAGGCTGGAGGGTAGCCGTGCGAAGCCAGATCGGTTATCCGAAGCGGGGCTTTCTGCCTGCTCTCAGCAGGCCGCGGCGGCCCGCCTCTTGTGCCGTTTCAGCGTCGACACGCTGATGCCGGTCAATTTCCTTACCTGGTTGTAGCTGTGCTCGCGAAGCAGGGAGAGGGCGTGGCCCATCTGCGCCTCCGTGAACTTGAAAGGCCGCCCGTCCCGGTATCCCGGCTTCTGCCGGGCTATGCGACGGCCTTCTTGCGTGCGCTCGACGATCAAATCTCGCTCGAATTCCGCGAAGCCGAGCATCATCGTCCGGAGGAGCCGCCCTATGGCGGTGTCGTCGATGGCGCCCATGTTCAGGATCCGGACGCACACGCCCTTCCCGTTGACCTCGTCGATCAGCTCCAGGCCCTCGCGGGCGGACCGGGCGAAGCGGTCAAGCTTCGTCACCATCAGCGTGTCGCCAGCCTGGAGCAGGCCGACCAGCTTCTCGAGCTGCGGGCGCCTGGTCGTGCTGCCCGTGCACACCTCCTGAAAGACCTCCTCGGCCCCCGCGGCCTCGAGCGCGACGCGCTGGGCCTCGAGGGAGTTGCCGTCCGTCGCTTGCAGGCGGGTCGAGACTCTGGCGTATCCGTATATCATATCCACCTCGATTTATGACCATGGTTTATGGCCCTGTTTGCATGGGCGTTTCATACTGAACGAGGATTCCAGACCGAATGTTTCAATTTATGGCCCAGGGAGGCAACCCTTCCGCGTGCAAAGCCACGTGTAAATCTACGTGTAAAACACCTGTGGAAACGTGTAAAAATTCGTACAAAAATGAGACATTGGCATTTCATAACATATTGGAATTATTGAAGATCGAGCTCAGGAGGAACGCCCTTACAAGGCGGGGGTCACAAGTTCAAGTCTTGTACTGTCCACCAATTATATCAAGGGGTTACGGGTAATGCCGTGACCCCTATTTTTTTGCGGCACATTGGCGCGGCACATTGGAGTTGTGTCGGGGAGTGCCTCCACCGCTGAGCTCTTTTGTTTATCCATGACATACTGATAGTGTGTCAGGAGCATAGTCGGTGAGCTGTGTCCCATGAGCTTGGCAACGGTACCAACATCCACACCAGCGGCCACGAGCTCTGTGCCGAAAGCGTGTCTCAGGTCGTATGGCCTGATGTGGCGTGTGATTCCGGCACGCTTGAGCGTGGAATGCCATGCATTCTTGATCGTTGTGACAGATTTTCCAGCAAAGTGAATGAGATACGAGTTGCCGGATGAGATGTCGTCTTTGTGCCACTCGCAAAACAGTGGCATGAGGCTTTCTCTGATCGGAACCTCCCGCCACGGAGCGTTTGGATTCTTCTTGCTCCCATGCACACGCAGGATTTTCCGCTCAAAATCGATGTCATCCCATGTGAGGCTTAGCAGTTCGCATTCTCCAATACGGACTCCACAATATGCGCCTATGACCACCACTCGCTGAATATGCGGTGGTGCAGCCTGATATATCGCTGCGACTTCATCGGGTGATGGTGGAACAAAGCACTTGTACTGTGGAGATGGTAATGTCGGGAACTTCATAGATTCGCAAAAACCACGTTCTACAGCATAGTAGACAATGGTTCTTAGCAGTGACAGTTTCTTATGTACCGTTGCGACGGTTAGCTCTGTGTTCGCAAGGAGATCTTTTTTGACAGTCTCGTAATCGTCCTTAGCAAGCTCTGCCATGGGTTTGGCACCAATTTTGGTCAAAATCGGACGCATGTGAGCAAATTTCATACCTGCCAAGTCCCAGTTGGCGCGGGTGCTTTATTGTTGAGCTATGGGGCAAAAAGAAAGGGCTCCCCGAAGGAAGCTCCTGAAAAATGGATAGCGCTAGAGTTCGCCTTATGCCCTCGTGGCATGGATGAAAATACCAGCCATCAGGACTGCTACGCCTAAGAAATACCAGCCCATGGCTCACTCCTTTCCAAGAATTGCGCCGGCGATATAGGCCAAAAAAGCAAGCACTATTGCAGTTATACGCAGCCAGGCTCAAGGTCACTTTGGAAGCCTCCAACTAATATCAGCGCTACGCTGGCGTTGGAGAACCATTTTGATGCGTATCGTCTTTGCCACATATTTATACCCTACACGCATTTCAGCGCAGTTTCAAGGTTCCTTCGCGTCCTCTCTACGGCTGACGCATTTGAATTCTTCGGCTTCAGCCCCCTCGACCATCGAGGTCAAAAAACATGCGCCACCTAGAGCTCTGGATCGGTGGGCACAGACTTCGCCCTCCCGGACCAATGAGATAACAGGTATTTGGCAGGAGAAAAATCGTGTCAGGGTCTTCTGTAGGATCCCCTCCTGTGGTCGTATTCCCGTGTTCGATGAGCGGATGATTGTCCGCATTTTCAGCGTGTCCCTGTGCAGTTCCCCTGAGAAAGGCCCACACAGGCTGTCATGGAGGGTTTCAGGTCCGTTCAGGTGCCCAGGTAGACATGGCATCAAGGACTGGGCTCAATCGGCTTGAAAGCCGCTTCTATCATGGCGCGAAGGGGCAATTC
>JAGAEE010000091.1 GCA_017613295.1 Desulfovibrio sp.
AGGGCGTGGAGTTTCGCTCGCACCTTGACGGCTCACGCCACCTTTTCACGCCGGAAAAGGTCATAAACATTCAGCGCCACCTCAATTCAGACATCATGATGGTGCTGGACGAATGCGTTCCCTACGGGGCGGAGCGCAAGTATACCGAGGAATCGCTTTCCCTGACCACGCGCTGGGCCAGACGCGCCCGCGAGGCCTATCCTGCGGGCATGGCGCACAACCTGCTTTTTGCCATCGTTCAGGGCGGCTTTTTCAAGGACCTGCGGCAGCGTTCCGTCCAGGAGCTGACCGACATGGATTTTGACGGCTTTGCCATAGGCGGCCTCTCCGTTGGCGAACCCAAGCCGCTGATGTACGAAACGCTGTACCACACCGCTCCCCTTCTGCCCAACTACAAGCCCCGCTACCTCATGGGTGTCGGTACACCGTTGGACATTGCCACCGGCATCCACGCCGGGGTGGACATGTTCGACTGCGTTCTGCCCACCCGCAACGCCCGCAACGGAACGCTATACACCTCCCTTGGTAAGATCAACATCAAGCGCAGGGAATTCGCCGAGGACGACGGCCCCCTGGATCCCCTCTGCCACTGCTACACCTGCCGCCATTTTTCACGGGCCTACCTGCGGCATCTCTTCGTGAGCCGCGAGCTCCTGTCCTTCCGCCTCAATTCCCTGCACAACCTGACCTACTTTCTCAATCTCGTGCGTGAGGCCAGGGAGGCCATCGCCCTGGGACGCTATGAGGACTTTCTGGCGGGCATCGCGGCCCTGTACCCCGAGGAAGCCGCCCGGGCCGCACAAGCCTGAAAGTCTCCTTGCCCGTCGCCGCAGCAGAAAGAAAATGCGATTGACGGACGGCGAAGCCAATGGCATCTTAGGGGAAGTCCCTTCCTTCACGGGAATGAGGCACACAAGTTCCCTCTGCCGACTTCGGAATCCGTCTGGGTCGGGTCTGCGGAGAGGAACAGCCCTGCGTCCGGGCACCCCTAGACTGTCTCAAATGGCCGGCATCCCGGCCGGGAGAAGGCATGACCGACACCACCTTTCGTTGCGGCCGCGTGGCCATCATGGGACCGCCCAATGCCGGCAAGTCCACATTGCTCAACGCCCTGCTGGGGCAGAAGGTGACCATTGTCACGCCCAGGCCACAGACCACGCGCAACCAGATTGTGGGCATACACACGGACGCCCATTGCCAGATGATCTTCATGGATACCCCGGGCCTGACCCAGGTACGGGGGCGCCTGAGCAAGACCATGATCCAAGCTGTCTGGCAGAGCCTGGGACAGGCGGACGTGGTCATGCCCGTGCTGGACGCCCATCTCTATATTCTGCATCCCGAATTTCTGGACCGCGACCTCGCCCCGGTGGCCCAGGCCCTGGCTGAGGACACCAGGCCCATGATCGCGGCTGTCAACAAGGTGGACCTCTTTGCCGACAAAAGCCGCATGCTGCCCCTGCTGACGCGTCTGCACGACATGTGGCCCAAGGCCGAGATTTTCCCGGTTTCGGCACTGCTCAAGGACGGGATTGCGGCATTGGCGGATCTTGTTCGATCCTGCCTCCCGGCGGGACCGGCCGCCTATCCCGATGACCAGATTTCCACCGCCCCCGTGCGATTCATGGTGGCGGAGATCATACGTGAAAAGCTGTTTCTGCACCTGCGCCAGGAAGTGCCCTACTCTGTGGCCGTGGATGTGGAAAACTGGGAAGAAGACGAACAGCGCGGGCAGACGATCATTCATGCCGTCATCTATGTGGCGCGTCCCATGCACAAGGCCATGGTGATCGGCAGGGCCGGAGCCACCATCAAGCAGATTGGCACTGACGCCCGCAAAGACATTCAGGAGCTACTGGAAGGCAAGGTGCATTTGGAACTGTGGGTCAAGGTTCGCGAGCGATGGACGGAAGATGCCGCTTTTCTCAGAGACATGGGCCTGATGCCGGAGTAGACATGGAAGCCCCCCAGCTGCTTCAGCGTTATACGCACGTTCTCCAACGCCTGCAGAAGGCATGCGACGCCGCAGGGCGCCGCCGCTCGGAGGTCACGCTCATCGCCGTGTCCAAGCTGCACTCCGCCCGAGCCGTTGCCTGCTGCGCCAACGCCGGGCAGGTGGATTTTGGCGAAAACTATGTTCAGGAAGCTCTGATCAAGCGGGACATTCTAGAGTCCTTCCCTTGCATAAAATCCGACATCGACCGGATACGATGGCACATGATCGGCCACGTTCAAAGCCGCAAGGCCCGACTGGTGGTCGGAGCCTTCTGCCTTGTCCACACCCTGGACTCCCGCAAACTGGCCGACGCCATGGAACGCCGCGCCCGCGAGCTGGACACGCTTCAGCCTGTGCTTTTCGAGGTCAACGTGGGCGAAGAAATACAAAAATCCGGTGTTTTGCCTTGTGATTTGCCGAAACTGGCCGATTATGTTCTTGAGCATTGCCCGCATCTCGAGGTACGCGGTCTCATGTGTCTGCCGCCGGTTTTTGACGCCGGCGATGCGGCACGCCCCCATTTTTCCAGACTGCGTGGCCTGCGTGACGCCCTGCAACAGCACTGCGGCCTGCCGCTGCGGGAACTTTCCATGGGCATGAGCGGCGATTTTGCCGGAGCCGTGGCCGAAGGCGCGACCATGGTTCGCATCGGAACAGACATTTTCGGCCCCCGGTGCATTGAGGATCAGAAACTGGAGCAGGATACCTGTTCGAACCTTACGGGCATGACGTCCGTCAATGCCAATGACGGGTAGCGGAGACAACATATGGCGGCCAAAGAAAAGGATGCCAAGGCCCTGCCGGAAGGGCAGGCAGAAAAGGGCAAGAAGCCCTCAAAACTCAAACGTATTGTCATCATTCTGGCCATACTGCTCATCATTTTGGCGGGCGGCGGCGCAGGGGCCTACTGGTGGTTTTTCCTGCGAACACCGGCTGTAGAAACGGCCGAACAGGCCGGCGATGCTGGCGCTCCTGCAGCTTCTGAAGGTCAGGAGGCCACTGCCGGTCAGGCTCCAAAGGACGGGCAAGGAGCCTCTGCCACGTCTGACGGCGAGGCGCGGGTAGAACGGCAGACCAGCCTTCCCCGCAGCCGTGGACAGGTTCTGCCCCTGCCACCCGTAACGGTAAACATTTCCGGGGCGTCGGGTCAGCGCTATCTCAAGCTGGGCATGGAGGTGGAGGTCAATGCCGACGTGTCGGCGGCCATCAAGACCAACAGCGCTCGCATCCGCGACGCCGTCATCATGCTGCTGGCCGGGAAAACCATCGACGACATCTCTTCCCCCGACGGCAAGGTTTTGCTGAAGGCCGAGGTGGCGGCACGGCTCAATCAGATTTTGGGAGCGCAACGGGTCATCCGTGTGTATTTTACCGATTTCATGGTACAGTAACACGCAGCATTGGGGTCCGCAACGGACGGAACACGGCTTCGGCCTTTCCCCGATCAGCCATCCCGACCGGTCCATGCAGAGCCATTGAGGTAACATATGTCTCAAGAAGATCAGGAAGCCCTTGCGGCCCAGTGGGCCGCACAACTGGAAGAGGAGGCCAATGCCGACACCGGGACGGCCGGCGGCGGGGCCACTGCCGATACTGCGGCCACCGGCTCGGGAGCGGCTCTTGACGACGAGGCCCTGGCAGCCCAGTGGGCGGAAGCCCTCGCGCAGGACGAGCAAAGCAAGAGCGGGCCTGAGGCTTTTGGTGGCGCGGCCGCCGGTCAGGGCATCGCCCCCCAGGCCGAGGACGCCCATTTTCAAGACATGACGGATATCGCCCGTCAGCCCAAGGACAACAAACTCAAACGCGAACTGGATTTCATTCTGGACATTCCGCTGGACGTTTCCGCCGAGCTGGGGCGCACACGTCTGCTCATCAACGAATTGCTGCAACTGGGGCAGGGCTCCGTCGTTGAGCTGAACAAACTGGCCGGTGAACCGCTGGAGGTCTTCGTCAACGGCAAACTGGTGGCCCGTGGCGAAGCCGTGGTCATCAACGAAAAATTCGGCGTGCGTCTCACAGACATCATCAGCCCCATTGAAAGGGTGAAACAACTTGGCTGAACCGACTTCAACTCTCCTGGCCGCCGCCGGTGAGGCCATTTCCGGCCAGACCGTGCGCGGCATGGTGGAGGCGACGGAAAGTACCGCAGCAGCCCCTCACGCCCTGGAGCAGACCGCGACAGCGGCCAGCCAGCTGTCACAAGGTATGGACGTGGCACTCCAGGGCACGGCACAGGCGGCTCCTGTTTTTACCTGGGGCGGCTACATCCAGGCCTTGGGCCTGCTCTTTGTTCTGGTAGCCCTCTTCTGCCTCGCACTGTGGCTGGCCCGGCGTTTCGGACGCTTTCGCTTTTTGCCGCGGCCGGGTTCCCTGCCCAGGGACGCCCTGCTCATGGAGGCGCAACTGCCGCTGGGACCACGCAAGGGCCTGATGGTGGTACGTTTCTTGAATAAACGCTTGTTGCTGGGTGTCACGGAGCAGCACATCAGTCTCTTGAGCGAGGAGCAGGCAGAAAATGACCCAGATAGCGCAAATTTTGAAACAATCATGGAAGACGTCCGCCGC
>JAGAEE010000092.1 GCA_017613295.1 Desulfovibrio sp.
AAGCGGCGGACTATGTACGTGAACGCATATGGGCGGAATCGCAAAAAATGGAAGATACGGAAGACGGTGGAGTTCTTCTCGAAATCACCACACGCAGCGAGCCGGAATTGATGGCCTGGGTACGGAGTTTTGGAGATAAAGCTATTCTTTTATGAGGCCAATTCATATGGAAAGACCGAATTTCACATGTTCCAAATGTGGTTTAAGCAATACTGAGCTTCGCAATGATCTTCCAGGCGGGAACTGGTTGCACCGTTTAAAATCGTACATTTCTTCAAGACTTCCCTCTGATAGACACGGCATGCCCATGGGGCAAAAGATCGTCGTCTGCAAGGACTGTGGACTGTGGCCTGCATAAATATCCTTTAGGCGTGGTTGACGCGAATGTTCCTTGAGGCTGGGTCAAAACATTGCCCCTGCCGTATGCTTTCCATCTTAGAAAGATATGACTGGATTGTCCTTATTGTATAAAGCGAGGCAGTGAAATGAAGTCTTTCATCTGTGTTCTTACAATGGCAACCTTGTGTGCTCTCTCATCTGTATCCTTTGCAGATTCCTATGATGACTGCATGGAAAAAGCCGAAGGCGTTACCGATGCAATGCTTTCCTGTATTCAAAAAGAACATGCAAAATGGGACAAAAAGCTTAATGCCAACTATAAAGAGGCATACGACTCCCTTGATAATGACAAAGACAAGGCAACGCTGAAAGCCGCGCAGCTTGCGTGGATTACATGGAAGGACAAAATGGCAGCAGCGATACTGCTTCTTGAGGGTGATGGCTCACTGGCGCGTGTGTCAGCAAATTCCTTCATTATGGAGGAAACCAAACGGCAGGCTGAACGCCTCCAACCCATTGAATAAATTGGCTTATAGATACTAACGTCACATTTGCATTATTCTTCTGACATAGTACCCTTTGAAGGAAATTGTCATCACTGTCTGCCACGGAAAAGTGAAAACGCCCACCCCCAGCCATTCGGCCAGAAGTGGGCGACCTCACAGATAGGCGGAGTATTTATGAGCGATAAGAAATCAGTTGCCATCCTTATCGACGCCGAAAATTTCAGCTATTGTCATATCCTGGAGCTCCTGAAAAAATGCTCAGAGCTCGGCGATGTCAAAATTATCCGCGCCTACGGCGACTTTTCCACTACGAACCTCAAGTCATGGCTTGCTGTGGCGAACGCGTATGCCATACGTCCCGTGCAGCAAAATGCTTATCGGAAGGGTAAGAGCGCCGCCGACATGGCCCTTATCGTCGACGCTATGGACATCTACTACGGCAGCAGGCCGGACGTTTTCTGCATCGCGTCCAGCGATAGCGATTACGCACCGTTGTGCGTGAACCTGCGCGAGAAAGGCATCGAGATTCACGGCTTTGGCTACGGGAACGCGCAGGAAGCGTTCCGAAGCTCCTGCAAGAGTTTCTGCGTCATGGACGGCGAAGCTCCGGAACCTGTCGCGCCAGTCGAATGCAACGGCGCGAAGCCGATCGACGAGCTGCTGGACATTATTGACCAGGCCGTATTGAACGGCGGGGGAAGCCTCCTCATCAGCGCTGTCGGAATGGTCTTGCGCAAGGAATGCTTGAATTTTTCGCCGAAAGATTACGGGCATTCCAAGCTTTTCAAGCTCCTTGAGGCATATCCAGACAGGTACCTCGTGTTCGACGACGGAAGGGCCAAGAGGGTCAGCCTTTGGTAAAGGTGTACGTAAGCATGTAAAATTGCCCCCCTGAGGCATAACCCTCCTGTAAGAAACAGGGGGCATGATAAGGGATGGTCACAGTGGAAACGATCGGTAAGATGAGGCGACTTCTTGCCAAGGGAATAACGCTTTCGGAATATGCGAGATACGCGACTCTTTTTTGCCACTTTTCGTCGTAAAACCAGATGGTTGGGTATAATATCAGTGATTGACACTACCTACCCTGATAGGTAGTGTGTATAAATGAGGCAAAGGAATGATCCTTTCTTCGATTGTAAGGAGCGGTCAGATGAAAACGTATGAATTGTTCATTAACGGTGAGTTTATTCCCAACGGTAACAGGGAAATGATTTCTGTTCTCAATCCGGCAACGGAAGAAGTCATTTCCCAGGTTCCCAAGGCTACAGAAGCAGATGTGGAGCAGGCTGTTGACGCTGCATACGAAGCGCAGAAATCATGGGCGGAAATTCCACCTATAAAACGCGCCGAATATCTCATGGAACTCTCTGATCTCGTACGTAAGAATCTTGCCCTCTTTGCAAAAGTCAATTCTGAAGAAGTCGGGAAAACCATGGCGCAGTCTGAGGCTGAAGCAGGATTCTTGCCTGACTATATCCGGTATTTCGCAGCCATGGCGCGCCATATGAAGGGCGAAATTATTCCCAGCGACCGTCCCAATGAGAACATCCTGCTCTATAAGATGCCCATTGGAGTTGTCGCTGGCATCATGCCTTGGAATTTCCCGCTATTCCTTATCGGACGAAAAGTTGCCCCTGCTCTCATTGCCGGTGATACCGTAGTGCTCAAACCTTCCAGCGACACACCCAACGGCTGCTATGAATTTGCCAAACTTGTGGCTCAGAGCTCACTTCCAAAGGGGGTGATTAACGTCGTTTCTGGAGCGGGTTCTGTAGTGGGGCAGGCCCTCGCATCCAATCCTAAAGTGCATCTGGTGAGCATGACGGGCAGTGTGGCTGCCGGTGAAAAAATCATGGCCGCTGCTGCTAAAAACATTACCAAGGTCTCTCTGGAACTCGGCGGCAAGGCCCCGGTTATTGTGATGAATGACTGCCAACTCGACAAAACCGTCGAATGGGTATGGCAGTCCCGCATTGTCAATGGTGGACAGGCCTGCAACTGTGCAGAACGCGTTTACGTTCAGGAAGGTATCGCCAAGCAATTCACCGACAAGATCATCAAGCGAATGAAGGCTACACGATTTGGCAATCCGGCCAATGATCCCGAGAAGAAACTCGATATGGGTTCCATGATCAACAAAGCGCATGTTGCCAACATCGACGCCATGGTCAAGGAAGCCATACAGGAAGGAGCCAAGGTCGAATGTGGCGGCAAGCCTGCTACCGTGGAAGGGAAGGGATTCTACTATGAACCGACGGTACTCACCAATTGCAGACATTCCATGCAGATCTTCCATAAGGAAATTTTTGGTCCTGTGCTGCCCATAACGACTTTCAAGACGCTTGACGAGGCTATTGACTACGCCAATGACTGTGAGTTCGGTTTGACGTCCTCCATCTATACTACCAACACTGACACCATGATGAAGGCGCTGAACAAGATCCACTTCGGTGAAACCTACGTCAATCGTGAGCACTTTGAAGCCTATCAGGGATTCCATCAGGGGGTGCGTAAGTCCGGCATCGGCGGTGATGACGGTGAACGCGGTCTTGATGAATTCCTGGAAACCCATATCTGCTACGTGGATTACGATCAGAAGTGCTGAAGACTACCAGCTGGGGGGGAATTGTTTTCTTGAACTTTTCCCCCCTTTTTCTGTGTTAATTGGCAAGTAAGTTTACCCCCACAGCAGCAAGTCAGAATGCCCCCACAGCAAGATCGAAAAACACGCCAGTACTGAAGGTTTCCCGGCAACACAGGTTTGGCATTATTCCATGCGTATTCTGTCTTCAAGAGGGCAATTTTAGTTGCTGATTTACGCTATTGACAGTCAAGGAACGAGAACGTAGATACATATCTACAACAAGGAGCTCTCCCATGCAGACGATAACAAGCCGCGAATTTTGCCAGGACACGAGTGGAGCAAAACGCAAGGCACTGGATGGTCCCGTTGTCATCACAGACAGGGGTGCACCTTCTCATGTACTCATGACTTGGAATGAATACGCAGGGCTGACCGGATGCGGAAATATCGTCGAGGCTCTGGCATGTCCCGAAGCCGCAGGTATCGAGTTTGATCCACCACGGCTGGACGGGGCATTCCTTAAACCGGTGGAGTTCTAGCGGTGTTCCTTCTGGACACGAATGTCGTTTCGGAGTTGAGGAAGGGACCGGATTCACAGGTGGCCGTATGGGCGGTCTCTGTGCCGAGCCACCTCATGTTCCTATCCGTTATTACAGTCATGGAGCTTGAAACGGGCATCCTAAGGGTTCGGCGCAAGGATACAAAACAGGCTACAATTTTATCCGAATGGTTTGAGAAACGGGTACTTCCAACATTTGCCGGGCGCGTCCTACCCGTGGACTTAGCCGTCGCTCGTCGATGTGCAGCACTTCATGTACCTGATCCGCGTTCATATAGGGACGCTTTTATCGCGGCAACAGCGATGGAATCCGGCCTCACCGTTGTCACAAGGAACATCGTCGATTTCAAGCCTACGGGTGTCGCCGTTCTCAATCCTTGGGAGAGATAATCTCATGACAGAAAAAATACTTGCCATCATTTTAGCTTTTTTGTCTGCGAGTTGCTCTTTCAAAGCCTTTTGAGACTGAAATGGTAAAAAAAACATCGTGATGGGATGTTTTTTTAGGACTATTGCCATACATATTCCACGAACTTACCTGTGCGCTTGAGGATCGGGAAGATCCACTGGCAAGACATCTTGACAGCCTTTATCTCCTGTGTACTGCCAAGCTATTACGGGCGAGTGCGGATATGGATGAGAAGCCCGTGGAAAGCGCTCAAACAATTATTGGGAAGCTGCTAACGCCGTTGCCAGGGGAATACCCTCCATGCCAAAGGATGGACGAAGGGCACATGTGCTGGCATTTGAACCTCAAGAAACGTGTATCGCGTCCTGATTTACTTCGGTTTCATCGCCGTGACGACTGCCGACATGGTTGGCGTTTTCACGGCATGCGCTACATGCTCGAAACCCGCCGCTATGAGATCATCCCTAATCTCTTCAAATGTGTATACACGGCCTTGTTCCGTGCTCACCAGCATATTGATGCCGAAAAGGGTTCCTTCCTTTGGGGAAGTCCTACTGGCATCCATGACTAAATCACGAATGACAACCATGCCGCCCGGTTTCAAAGCTGCCAACGCTTTACGGTACAAATCCCGGCATTCTTCCTTCCCTAGCTGATGGATGATGGCACTGATCCAGGCTAAATCGAAACCACCAGGAAAACCTCTCTGGGTGAAGTCACCCTCCAAAAGAGAAACACGCGATTGCATGTCAGAATCGTGAAAACGCTGCTTTGCCTGTGCAATACCGACTGGCAAGTCGAACAGGGTAGCTGTGGCTTGCGGCAGCTTTTGCAGAAATGCCTCCGTATACGTGCCAGAAGCCCCGCCAATATCCAAAATCCGAGCGTCAGGAGGCAGGCTGGCAAATATGCCCGCCTTGTCAAGAGCATCCATAGTTGATGTGGTCAGCCGTAAGCCGATGGCATTCATGGCTGTGATGAACGTAACACCATCTTGTTCCGTGCCAAGGAAGCTGGCTGATTTTTCTTTTTGAGGCTTCCCATACTTCACTGCCCATGAAAGCCGGGACCAGTGACGTTGTAAGCGGGCACGGTGTCGCAGCATGGGGATGTACGATGTGGATTCACGGTTGTCCAGCAAGGTCGCATATTGCTCGACAACAGAGTACATGGCCGCATCACCTGTGCTGGATTTTGAAAAATAGCCGAGAGCAACGAGCGCGTCCAACAGGACCTCCATTCCCCTGCAATCGCAGTTGCATTCTTTGGCGATCTGGGTAGATGTCGCTGTATTGCCGAGTTTCAAGAGTGCTGTTGCCACGTCCAACTCGGCCATAGCGGCAATAACGCTGGCACACTTGAAGCTGCTGCTGTCTTTATCCAATTGATCCAGTGGCGTGCTCATAAGGGCTCCTTGTGGATGTTAACGTGCATAGGCATCACAGCTTGTGGATGGATCGGTGACAACTCTCCCCAGAAAGATGGCTTTTGTTTTTATGATGGCAGTCTAGAGTATGTATGGGATGGTCTGCAAGAGTGATCTTCCGTTGAACATACGGTCACAAGAGGCATTTTGTTGGTAGACGGCAAAAATTGCCCTTGGCATGGATTCTGATTTATTCCGGTCATTATGACTGTCTCTCTGCAATTCCTGCCGTCACGCCCTGCTGTTGTACACAGCTCGAAGATGTTCCAAACCGCCATTGCCATTGGGACAGTGTTTTCGGATGTTGTGGCACCATTGTGTACTGCCGCAGAAGGCAATCGACATGCTGCTGCTCATATCCCGCAAAACCTGTCTGCCGTACCAAATCCGGCAATCATGCCGCCACAACAGTTCTGCACTTTGGCAGTGTCCAGTGCGAATATACGACCATTCACGCCTACAAATCGGCCATCAACGGAAAAAGGAAAGCGGCGGGAAAAGAACCGTCGTAGGTTGGCGTTTTGGGCTATTGCGTAAACTGGAATCTTGCTCTATCCCCACAAACTTCCCTGCTGGATAGGGCTTTTCCTGCGTAGCGATACGCAGGGATTCTTCAACATTTGCCGTGAAGCAGCGGCGTCCATCAGCCAATCCTGAATGTTCTTTTCCGCCAGGCACACAGGCATTCTGTCATGCACAGGCCGCATGACGGTATTTGCCGCCGTGGTTAGGATAACGAAGCGTCCAGCTTCGTTGAAAAAACCGGCAAGCAATAGGATACTTCCACCGTCAGGATAGAATGTGTTTCTCCGTTTCTGCTGATCCCATTCGTAAAACCATACCGCAGGCAGTACGCAGCGGCGGCGGGCTATATCTTCTCGGAATAATGGCTTCTCCCATGCCGTTTCGCTGCGGGCGTTGATTACTAAGTGCTTGTCCAGTTGTGTAAAGCCCCATGCCATGAATGTAACAAGTGGGCCATCGCGTCCAGCAACGAGAGCTGGTGCGGTATTTGTTGGGCTGATGTCTCCGAGACTACTCATCT
>JAGAEE010000093.1 GCA_017613295.1 Desulfovibrio sp.
AGGAAGCCTACGGCCTGCGTCGCGGCGTACTGGTCATGACCGGCCATATGGGTTACTGGGAAAGCGGCGGTTTTCTCTTCCCGCAGTTCGGTTTTCCGCTGGATGTCGTCGCCCGCAGGGTAAAGAATCCGTGGGTCGACCGCTTCATCACCAGATTGCGGGAAGCCTATGGTGGACAGGTGCTGGACAGTCACAAGGGGGCGCGAAAGATTCTGCGGTCGCTGGCAGAGGGCCGCGGAGTGGCTGTTTTGCTGGATCAGCATACGGCCCGCAAAGAGGCGGTACCGGTCACCTTTTTCGGCCGGCAGGCCTGGACTACCCCAATAATCGCCAAGATTGCCATGCGGCAACAGATTCCAATCCTCCCCGTCTACTCATGGCGAACGCCCGACTTTCGATACGAGGTGCGGGTCGAGCCGCCCATCATGCTCAAAAACGAACCCGGAGAGGAAGCCATCCGCCGCAATACCGAACTGCTGACCGCCAGTATTGAACAGGCGGTGCGCCATAACCCCATACAGTGGTTTTGGGTCCATCGCCGGTGGCGAAGCTATTGAGGACAAAGAATGAACGGTTTTTCGCTGCACAGCACCTTGCGGGAAGATTGCCACATTTTGGGCACATGGCACGATATATGGGTCCTGCTGCACCGTGATGCCCATGTCCGTTGGTTCATACTGGTTCCGGAAACGAACCTGACCGAATGGCATGAACTGCCAGAGGAAACACGGCAAAAACTGGCATTGCTCACCCAGAGGCTGTCCTCCTGCCTGAAAACCGAACAGCACTGCGACAAAATCAATCTGGGCCTCATCGGCAACATGGTTCCCCAACTGCACATGCATGTAATTGGACGCTGGAAATCCGATCCGTACTGGCCCGGCGTGGTTTGGGGAAAGAGCCAGTCTGGTAAAAAGTACACAGAGGAACAGGTGAACGCTTTCCAGGAAAGCATAAAAACGTACCTGGAGCAGTAAAGAACTCTTCACTGACAGATCTCGTTAAACGGGATCACCGTATGCCCCAAACGGTCAAACCGGGCATGAATCTACTGCAGCAATTCCGGCATATAAGGGCCAAGAGCCGTGTTCACGGCTGTGTCCGAGAAATGTTCGCGGATGAAAGTCTCCGAGAGACGCGATTTTTCCAGAAGCAGTTGGGCGTCGTTGTAGAGACGTACGGTTTCCCTGGCGAAGTCTGCCGGCTCGTCTGCCACGGTGACAAGTCCCGAGTCGTTGGCAATGCCCTCAATACCTATGGTCGTGGTGACCACAGGCACCTTGTGGTATATGGCCTCAATAATCTTCCCTTTGACACCTGCCCCGTAACGCAGGGGCACAACGGCAAGCCTGATGCTGGCGTAGATATTCTCCAGCGCTTCTTCGGAGATGGTACCCGTGACGATGACGTTTTCTGAAGCAAGCTTGCACAGGCTTTTCGGCGGGTTGCTGCCCACAACGTAGAATTTGATACCGGGGCAGTGGGGCAAGATTTCTTCAATGAACCATTGGGCACCGTCCACGTTGGGAGGATGGTTGTAGCCTCCCACAAAGGCGATATCATTACGGCTCTCTGGTGTGTACTGGTACTTTTGCATGCCCGCTGCCTTGAGGATGAAGAGGGGTACTTTCACGGCATTGGCATGGCTTTCCGAATTGACGAGCTGCACTTCCGTGTCCGAAAAGTAGCAGGCCACGTCGGCCCGCTCACACACGCCAAGCTCGAATGCCTTGCGAGCCTGCATTTTCTTTTCCGCATTGGGCAGATGCTTCAACATGTCTTCGCGGTACTCGCGCAGATGGTGCAGATCATGCCCCTGATAGATCACCGTGGCATTGCTGTACTTATGGAGAAGCCCAAGGTAGGCGTCGCAAACGTCAGGCCTGTTCACATAGGCAAAGTCAATGTGGCGGCCGTTGTCCACAAACCACTGGTGCAGGTCTTCGCTTTCCACAACCTCCACCCCCAGGTCGCAGTGGGACTGCAGATATTTTCTGTTCACGGTAGGATCGTTGGGAAGAAACTTGGTATTGTAGCCCTTGCCCGCAAAATAGCGCAGGTACTGGAAGGTGGAGCGGGACCCCGTGTCTTCGGCGTAGGAAAGAAGACCGTAGTCGATGACAAGCATTGTCCTGCGTGTTTTTGCGTGATCCTTGGCCAGAAAGAGTTCGTCTGCGCCTCTGGTATGACATTGATGGAGCTGTGTGCGCCACTTTTGGTAAAACTTTTCGCGGTTGACGACCTGGTAACGTTTGAAACCCGTGCTTTCGTTTGTACCGTTGCTCACGCCTTCCATGTGGTAGATAACGGATTTTGGCTGATAGAGGACCTTGAGGCCCTTCTCATAGCGTACTCTGAAGGCCAGGTCAGTATCTTCATAGTAGCAGGGGGCGAATGTCGCATCAAAACCGCCAAGCTCGTTCCAGAGTGCCGTTTTCAACAGTATGCAGGCACCGCTGATGTAGTCCACTTCCCTTGGATAACAGACGCCCGGCATCTCCGGGTGCATGCCGCGACCATAGTTCCAGGCAGAGGCATCACGGAAAACAATGCCGCCGGCCTCCATGACGGCCCCGGTGTCCGCCAGGAATTTCGGTCCCACGAGACCAATTTGCGGATCGGCCTCCATGGTTCTGACCAGCTCCCAAAGCCACCCATCCGTGACGATGGTGTCGTTATTCAGGAAGAGCACATAGGTACCGCGGGCGTGTTTGGCCGCATGGTTACAATTATTCAGAAAACCACGGTCAGCGGGATTTTTGACAACGATGAGGTTTTTGACAACGTCGGCAATATCCCTCGTCTGATCGGAGGAATTGTCATCGGCCAGAATAACTTCATAGGATACGTCCTTTGTGTGACGAATGATGGAGTCCAGGCAGCTGCGTGTGACCCTGTACTGATTGTAGACAGGGATGATGATGGACACCGTTATGCTTTCAAAACTCGGCAGTTCCGGATGCGGGAGCGGAGCCTCAATAGTGCAGGCCGGCAGGGGGATATGGGGCCGGGGCTGCGTATAACAGCCTGCGCGTCCCGCCGATCTGTACTGCAGGGTCTGCAAAAGGCCCTTTAAGCCACGCTCGCGAACGATGCCGGCGCACTTGGAACAGTAGTGGCCCAGCTTTCTTGGATTGGCGGCCTTCTGAGCGCAAAAGCGTGCTATCTGGAGGAGTTGTCTGGTTTTTGAAAATATGGGCATGCGGTTTTCCTTAGAGCGGGTGTTTGGTCAAGACAATTTGGCCTCGGTTTTGCTGCTGCTCAAAACAGCCAGGACAATCCTGGCCTTGAAGTCCGGCGCACGATTCCTTCGTTTTGCAGGGAAGCACCTCAGAAAACATTATTCCTTTCTTCCGTACATATCGGCAAAGCGCACGATGTCATCCTCGCCCAGATACGTGCCTGACTGTATCTCAATGAGCACAAGCGGTATCAGCCCGGGATTCTTGAGCATATGCTTCGTGCCCACGGGAATGTAGGTGGACTGGTTCTCGGTATAGAGGCGGGTCTCCTCCCCCTTGGTTACCTCTGCCGTACCGCTCACCACGACCCAATGCTCTGCCCTGTGGTAGTGCATCTGCAGCGAAAGCTGCTCACCTGGATGCACCACAATGCGCTTCACCTGAAAGCGCTCCCCCTGCACCAGTATTTCGTAGCTGCCCCAGGGCCGATAGACCAGGGGGGGCTCCCTGTACTCCTTGCGGCCCTCATTACGCAGACGCAGGGCCACTTCCTTAACACGCTGGGCAGCCTTTCTCGGTGCCACAAGCACGGCATCCTGCGTCTCCACCACCAGCATGTCACGCATACCGATACAGGCAAGCAACCGGCTTCTGGCATTGCAGTAGCAGCCAGTGGCATCTTCCAGCAGCACATCTCCCTTGGTCACATTGCCCTGTGCGTCCTTTTTGCCGGCTTCGTAAAATGCTTCCCAGGAGCCGAGATCACTCCAGGCAAGATCAAGAGGGACCACGGCGGCCCTGCTGGTGTGTTCCATGACCGCGTAGTCGATGGAATCCGAAGAACATTGCAGGAAGTCATCCTTCATGGGACGAATAAAGGCCCCGTCCGCCTCCCTGCCCGCCCAGGCCCGGGTACATTGGGTAAACATTGCGACCGCGTGGGTCTTGAGTTCGTCCATATAGAGCTGTGCGGGCATGACAAACATGCCGCTGTTCCAGTAGTGGCCGCCAGAGGCAAGCATGGCCTCGGCTTTTTGCCTGTCGGGTTTTTCCACGAAGCGTGCCACATGGAATCCTTCACCCTGCTCTATGTAGCCGAAACCAGTCTCCGGTCCTGTGGGTCTGATGCCAAAGGTCACGATATAACCCTGCGAGGCAATGGCCGAAGCCTCTTTCACGCCCTGTAAAAAAACCGGGACATCACCAAGGGCGTGGTCAGACGGCAGAGCGAGCAGAAGCGCCTCCCTGTTCCGTTCAAGTGCGGCAAAGGCGGCCATGGCCAGTGCCGGTGCCGTGTTGCGCCCCTCGGGCTCAAGCAGCACCGTGGCCTTCACACCGCGTTTGTAAAGTTCGGCGGCTACATAGAAGCGGTGTGCCTCATTGCACACAACGACAGGATCTGCAGCACCGTCCACCTGCAGCGCACGCTCAAGCGTGTCACCAAAGAGCGTTCTGCCCCCGCCCATGTCCACGAACTGCTTGGGATAGTTCTCACGCGAAAGGGGCCAGAGGCGTGTACCGCTGCCGCCGCAGAGGATAACCGGGATGATGCACGTCATAATCGTATCTACTCCTTATTTGGTCTGCCGGCCACATTATACAGCCTTCCCGCCCAAACATCGGATCTTACCACGAGGTTGTCAATATTGAGGTACACCGTCCTCAATTTCTATCAAGAACCTTTGCAACTCAACACTAACTTTTCCTTTTGCGGAAATATTTTGCGGCATAGCGCAGGGGTTTTGTGAGACGCCATGAGCGGGAGGCAAACACCGCATCCAGCGTACTTCTCGCTTCCTGCGCCTGACGTTCGAATACGGCCAAACGTTCATTCATTGCAGCCAACTCCTGTTTCAGAGCCTCTGCAGTATTGAGCCTGTTCTCCATTTCCAGCAGTAAAGCCTTTGCCTTCCTATGCTCAGACTCATGCAGCGTACAATTACCCATAAGATTACGGTAACTGTCCGAATCTTCCAACGCCCCTTCCAGAAAAGAACCTGGCATGGGCGGCAATGGTTTGTCCGAAGCCAGAGCAATGAAATACCGCGCGCGGGGCAGAAAATCCGCTTCGCCCCCCTCCATGTCCAGCACACGGTCAAATGCCACAGAACCCAGAATCATGGAACCATAGGCGACCTTTTGACCGACTATTGCCTGATGCTTAAAGTGGGCGAACAGAAGCGATGAAAATTCATCAAGGCGCAGCTCTTTGACATGGAAGTGGTTACTTGCGCTGTCAAAAATATCCACATTGGGCGTGGAAATGATCAGAAGCCCATCGGGAACCAGCACACGCCGGATTTCCCTCAGCATGATCTCCTGCTCCTGTCCCGTTACATGCTCCAGTGTTTCAAAACTGACAACCACATCCACGCTGGCATCAGCCAATGGGATATCCGTAACACTTCCCTGTAAAAAGCGTGTACTGGCACAGGCATACTTTTCGGTACTCCACGTAACAGCATCGCTGGCAATATCCACACCGGTTACAAATGCCGCTTCCCTGGCCAGCATATGGCTGCCATAGCCCTCACCCGAAGCTATATCCAGCACCCGTTTTCCCTTGACCAGCGGCAACGCAAAGAAATAGCGGTGATAATGCTCCAACGCAATTTCTCCCGAACAACTGGGAACAAAACGTTCACCTGTGAATTCCATTCAATCGCTCCTGTAGAGTTCCGGGAATCTGTCCCGTATAGCTTGGTGAAGTACCGCGTCCTTTCCCTTCCGAAGCATGTTGTCAATCATCGAGCCCGCATGTGTTCTGTACGCCATCAACGGTTGAGAAGCCTTGAGGCCACGCCAACCACGCAGAGCATAACGGATAAGCAGCTCGTAGTCCTCCCAGCCGATTCGGTCAAACGGCGGCTCCACCGTGTACCCGTTCATGGCCCGC
>JAGAEE010000014.1 GCA_017613295.1 Desulfovibrio sp.
CCTTTATCTGCGTTGGCACACCGCCCAGGGAGGACGGTTCGTGTGATTTGCAGTACGTGCGTCAGGTTGCGTCGGAAATCGGCCGTTATGTGCAGAACGATCTGGTCGTGGTGGACAAGTCCACCGTGTCCGTGGGGACTGCCGACGATGTGCGTGCCCTAGTTCAGAAAGAGCAGGACAGGCGCGGGACTTCCTTCAGGGTCGACGTTGTTTCCAACCCGGAATTTCTCAAGGAGGGCGACGCCATCAAGGATTTCATGAAGCCGGACCGCGTGGTGGTGGGCACGGATTCTGAGCGTGCCAAGGAGATCATGCGCGAGCTTTACGCCCCCTTTGCCCGCACCCGCGACAAGCTCATCGTCATGGGCGTGCGCAGTGCCGAAATGACCAAGTACGCAGCCAACTGCATGCTGGCGACGAAAATTTCGTTTATCAACGAGATCGCTGGCATATGCGAGGAGGTGGGGGCTGACGTACGTGACGTGCGCAACGGCATAGGCTCAGACTCGCGCATCGGTTACCAGTTCATCTATCCCGGCGTCGGCTATGGCGGATCGTGCTTTCCCAAGGACGTCAAGGCGCTCATCCGCACGGCAGAGGAGGCGGGGGCGCATCCGGAGCTTTTGAAAGCCGTGGAAAATGTCAACGCCCGGCAAAAGCGGCACATGGCCGTGCGCATCCATGACTATTTTGCGCCACAGGGCGGCGTGAAGGGCAAGACACTGGCGCTCTGGGGGCTGGCCTTCAAGGCCAATACTGATGACATGCGTGAAGCCGCCGCCATCGATATCGTCAATGACCTGACATCTGCCGGCATGCGCATACGCGCCTTTGACCCCGTGGCTGCAGACAATGGCCGACGTATTTTCAAGGACAATCCCCTGGTGGAGATACTGGACGGTCAATACGACGTCTGTAAAGGCGCGCAGGGCCTGCTGGTGGTGACGGAGTGGAACCAGTTTCGCAATCCGGATTTTGACCTTGTGAAGCAGTTGCTGACAGCCCCGTTACTCTTTGACGGTCGCAATCTTTACTCTCCGGCGTCCATGGCACGACGCGGTTTTGCCTATTTTTGCATCGGCAGACGCGCGGATCAGGCATAGTCGACTTGCGGCGTTACGCTTCTTCAAGAGCTTGATGGTCAGCTTGTGACTCCAAACCGGTCGTCAGCCAAAGGGCAGAAAACGCCGTGTCATACTGCCGGTCGTTGGCCGCGTCTGTTATTGAACAAGGCGCGTTCCCCCTAGTTTTTATTTCTTCTCTCAAATAAACTTTTTGTTTCAGTCTGTTGGGAGCGGGTGGAGGAAAAAAGCACTTACCGCTCCCCCAGCGTTTACGCCTTCTCAAGCTACAGAGAGTTTCTCAATCAGTGGCAAGGGGGATGTCCATGTACTGGATTTGGTTCCTGTTGGCGGCAGCTCAGTGTGTGCTGCTGTACGTTCTTGCTCGCCGGGGAGAACGTTTGCGTGACGGAGAAAAAGAGGATGAACGGGCCAATGCCGGTCTGTCGGAGGCACAGTGGCCATCAGTGGGGCTTGTCGTGCCTGTGGCAGGGAGGGATCCTCGTATGGAAGAGGCCCTGCGCAGTCTGCTGGCTCAGGATTATCCCCGGTTTACGCCCGTTCTGGTGACGGAGAGTGACACGGACCCCGCTGTGGAGACCATAGCCCGCCTTGCACGTGAGTTTCCCTCGTTGCGTCATGTTACTGCCGGCATGGCGCAAGGATGCGGCCAGAAGAATCATAACAGTCTGTGCGGCGTGGAAGCGCTGGGCGAAACGGTTGACGTGTACGCCTTTTGTGACAGCACGCACATGGCCAGGCCCGATTTTTTGCGGCATTTGGTTGGCCCGCTTGCACGTGGTGAGACCATGTTTTCCACAGGCTACCATATGGTGGATCCGGGGGATTCTCAGAGAGTGACACTGGCCTATACGCTGTGCGTTCTCTTGATGCGTTTGCTCCAGGCCATGAGCACCTTCACCCAGCTGTGGGGAGGAGCCATGTCCATGACGCGCACTGCCTGGCACAAATACGGCATAGCGACATTGTGGAAGGAGAACGTGGTGGACGACTGCTCACTGAGTGCTTTGCTTCAGGTGCGCGGCGTTCCCGTACGGCTGTGTCCGGGGGCGCTGCTGCGCACTTCGGTGGCGGCTCATCCCAGGCATGTGTGGCGTGCGTGGATGGACAGGCAGGTGCTTTTTCTCAAGTTTTGCATGCCAGGGCAATGGCTGTTGCTGGGCCTGTTGTGCGTTATGATGCTTGTGCCTCCGGTTTGTGCTGCTTTGAGCCTTCTGGGCGGGCTTTTGCAAATGGGCAGCGGGGAGGGCATTTTGCTGAGCCTAGTCTGGCTTGCCGGCATCGTGTGGGGTCTGAATCTGTGGCGCCAGTTGCTGTCCCTGCCCGTTTCCATGCGGTTCTGGTGTCTGGGATTTGCTGAGGCGATAAGCATGTTTGCGTTGGTCTATCTGGACAGCGTGCGGGCGCGTGGCCTGCTGTGGCACGGCATTCGCTATGAAGTTGGCCGTGGTGGCCGGGTATTGCGGACGGAGCGGACGTGACGTTAGGCATATTTTGACATCTGCCGCAAAGGTGCATAAATACGCTATGTGTTGTGCGGCGATGTCAGGAACAAGGGTGTCTCTGATATCGATGGCGTCAGTGAAAGAGATACTCCGCACATGACATTTAAGGAAACGGTTGCGCCATGATCGCAAAGTCAGACCTTTTTCGTATCAGCCTGAGGCAGGTTGTACGCCAGCGCGGGTTCGGGGTGATTTTTTCCATTGCCCTGGGCATCACGGCGTTCATCGTGCTGGCAGTGCTGGGGCGGGAAATCCGGTACAAGGTCGGGCAGGACATGGTGCTCATGGGCGGAGTGAACGTCATCCAGGTACGCATGGATGACGAGCAGTACCCAGGGCAGCCCCTGAGAGAATTCCTGCCGGAAACGGTGGATGCTCTGCGTTCCCTGCCTGGCGTGCTTATGGTGGGACGTAACGTGCGGCACAGCGTGGGCTTTGCCCTGCGCGGAGGCGGGGAGCGTATTGTCCAGACGGCGTTTATCGGTATAGACGAATTTTTTGCAGATATTTATTCGCTGGATCTCGTGTGCGGCCGTCTGTTTGAGGCTGCTGACACGAAAGGGCACCCTCGCGTCTGCATGCTGGGCCGTGAGGCCGCCATCAATCTTTTCGGCCAGGAAAGGGAGGCCGTGGGCAAGTTGCTTTTTCTGGGGCAGGACGTCTTTGAGGTCGTGGGCGTGGTCAGTGGCGTCATGCTGGGCAGTTGGGGGCAAGGGGGATTTCTGCCTTACAGCACCATGATAGATCGCAACTGGGGAACTGGCAAGCTGGCGCGACTCTTCATACGCGCTATCGGGTGGGAGGACGTGCCGCATCTGGTGTCGGTGATTCCTCAGACCATACGGGCGCACCAGAACGCCCCGCATATTGCCGTCCGCACTCAGGAAGATCAGCTGAAGCGCATCAAGACGACTTTTCTCTGGGTAGAGATACTTTTATGGCTAGGCATTGCCGCCTCGCTCATGCTTGGTGGATTTGGCATATGGTATGGCACCTTTGCTGCCGTGCGCGCCCGCACCAGGGAGGTGGGTCTCAAGAAAGCCATGGGTGGATCTGACGCTGACATCCTGGCGCAATTCCTTGCTGAAGCCCTGTGCAAATCCGTGGCGGGCGGCGTGCTTGGGATACTTTTGGGCATCACCCTGGTGGAGACAGGCGCCCTGTTGCTGGGAACCGGAGTCTCTTATCCGCTGCTGACGGTCAGCAGCTTTGGCAGCATCATCTTTTCAGCCCTCATAGGCATTGCGGGCGGTTTGTTTCCGGCCCTTCAGGCCAGCCGCATGGACGTGGTGACGGCACTGCGTTTTGAATAGCGCGCCGTAGTCGCCAAAGGGCGTGCGGTACGCCCACAAGACAGGTGGAACATGCAACCGGTTATTGTCGCCAAGGATCTGTTCAAATGTTATGCCGGCTTCGCGCCGGTGCTTCGCGGCGTCACCCTTGAGGTTGAACCTGGCGAAATGGTGGCCATCATGGGACCGTCTGGCTGTGGCAAGTCCACAATGCTGCACGTGTTGGGCATGCTGCACGCGCCGGATTCCGGCAGTCTGGAAATATTGGGCACTAACGTGCTGGAGCTGGACCGCGAGCAGGCGGCAGCCTTTCGGCGTGGCAACATGGGCTTTGTCATGCAGGCCAGCAACCTGTTTGACCACTCGACGGTTTTTGAAAATGTCGAGTTTCCCCTGATATACGAGCAGATTCCGCCTCAGGAGCGATGGGAAAGGGTCATACGCGCCTTGGACCTGGTGCGCCTTTCGGCAAGGGTGCACTACCGCAGCAATCGGCTTTCGGGCGGTGAACAGCAGCGCGTGGCCATAGCCAGAGCCATGGTCAACAATCCCCGTATCCTGCTGGCCGACGAACCCACAGGAGCACTGGACGCCAAGACCAGCCGTCTGATCATGGGGAATTTCCGGTCGCTTTGCCATGCCGGAGGCGTGGCCATGGTCATGGTGACGCATGACCCCAAGATGGCCGAATTTTGTGACAGCATCTATACCCTGGAGGAGGGGCTTCTGCGTTGCCAGCGACGCCATCTCCCTGAAATTTCCGCCTCGGAAACGCAGAACTTGCTACGTGGTCCGGTCCCGGTGGTTCGCGGGGCCATGGTGGCCGAACGTTTTCCCGAGCTGTCGGGACAATGCCTCATGGAGGATGCCCATCGTCTGTATTCGGCCGGCTTGCTCTCTCGCATCTATGCCATCCGGGGGAGCAACCTTCTGGGAAATCCTGAGGGTTACGCCCTGCCGCTGGCGGTGCGGCGTGTCGGTCTCGTCCACGTGCTTTCTTTCTTGCTGGGGATTATTCGACCTTACGAGGGAAACCTACGCTTGCGCGAACTGAAGCGGGCTTTGCCCGGCAAAGGACGCTGGGGCAGGCGCTGGTGGAGGCACTTGCGCGCCTTTTGCGCCGGCGTGATCCTGGCCGCCTGGGGGCGCGAGGAGAAGATCGAATTTTTCTACGCCGCTGGGGCACACGGTCCGGCGACGGCATCCTGGGTGGCTTCGCGGCTGATGGGGGTGCCCTTTGCCTTTTCCCTGCGGGCCGCAGACATCACCATGCCTGGTCTGGATTGGGCCACCCTGGGGGCGGATGCCGTGTTTGTGCGTTGTGACACCGCAGCCACCCGAGACGCCTTGCTGAAAAGCCTGCCTCAGCTGGCCGACAGGGCTGAAGTTCTGCGCGACCCGCTCACTCTGACCCCGTCCGAGGAGGAGGACGCCGCTTCCCCTCGCCAGAACGAGGGGGATCACGTTGTGTCACTGCTGGCCGTGGGTACCCTGGTGAAGCACAAGGGCTATGACGTTCTGCTTCGTGCTTGCGCGCTGTTGCCTCGTGACAGAAAGTTTGAGCTGACCGTGGTAGGGCTAGGACCGGAGAAATGGCGATTGCGACGTTTGGTCTGGCGGCTTGGGCTGCGACGCGTCATACGTTTTGTCGGTCAAGTTCCTCATGCCAACATGGCGGACATGTATGCCAGGGCAGATATTTTTGTGGCCCCTGGCGGCAGGACGCAGGGGGGTGAGGCTGACGGCCTGCCCTCAGCCTTGGTGGAAGCCTTGGCCTTTGGGTTGGCTGTGGTGGCAAGCGATCTTCCGGGTCATGCGGAGGCCGTGCGTGACGGCATCAATGGTCGTCTTGCTCCCCAGAACAATCCGGCCGCGCTTTCCGCCATACTGGATGAGCTGATGCGGGACGAGGCACAGCGACAGCGTCTGGGCGAGGCGGCAAGGGCCTCTGTGGAAGCCCTGGTAGACGTTGAAAGGACGGACGCACGCCTGCAGGAACTCATCAGGACGGCCTGCGGCAAGGCCTGAACGGGGGTGGAAGCATGGATTTTGCCGGAGTACGGGTGCTGGTCGTCGGTGACGTAATGCTGGACGTTTATGTCGGTGGTCAGGTGCGGCGTATTTCGCCGGAGGCACCCGTGCCCGTGCTTTCCGTGGAGAAACGCTGGGAAGTGCCTGGTGGTGCGGCAAACGTGGCCCGCAATCTCGCTCGGCTTGGCGTGGATGTGGCGCTTGTGGGCCTTGTGGGACGGGATTCCGACGCCGACAGCCTACGCCAGGCCCTGGCCAGAGAAGGTGTGGAAGACACGCTGGTCCCCACCGCCGCCCGTCGCACCACGCGTAAGGTACGTTTGCTGGCACAGGGGCAGCAGCTGCTACGGCTGGATGAGGAAAGCGTGACACCGCCCTCTGCCGAAGAAATGGAGGCTCTAGCCGCACGCGTGAACGAAAAACTTCACGATAGGCAGGCGCTGGTGCTTTCCGACTATGCCAAGGGGGTTTTACAGGCAGGTCTCGCAGGATGTCTGACCCGCGTACTCATGGAAGAGGCGAGGAAAAGGGGCATTCCCGTACTGGTGGATCCCAAAGGTCGCGAATGGGAGCGGTATGCCGGGGCGCAGTGTGTGACACCCAATGCCGTCGAATTTGCCACGGTTTGTGGCCGTGAGGCTGGCATGACGGTGACGAGACAGGATCTTGAAACTCTGGCCGACGCTCTTCGTGCCCGCTACCATTTGGAGCATGTGCTGGTGACGCGCGGTGCCAGGGGCATGGCGCTTTTTGGTCCTGAGGCCGAGCCCGCGTATTGCCGCGCCGCCGTGCGCGAGGTGGCTGACGTTTCCGGGGCTGGTGATACGGTCATTGCCACCCTGGCCGCGTGTGCCGCTAAGGGCCTCGCATGGGCTGAATGCATGCGGGTGGCCAATTTGGCGGCGGGCGTGGCCGTGGGCAAGATGGGCACGTCGCCCGTCACCCTGGCGGAGTTGAACGCCGCCCTGAGGGAAGGCAGTGACAATCCCAAGCTGTATGATCTGCCCGCGCTGCTTCACAAGGTTGAGGACTGGCGCAGAAAGAACGAGAGCGTTGTCTTTACCAACGGATGCTTTGACCTGCTGCATCCGGGGCACGTGTCCCTCATACGCCAGAGCGCCCTTCAGGGGGATCACCTTGTCGTGGGACTCAACAGCGACGCCTCGGTACGCCGTCTCAAAGGTCCAGAGCGTCCCATCCAGAATGAACGGGCCCGCGCCCTCCTGCTGTCCGCGCTTTCCGGTGTGGACGCCGTGATCCTTTTTGACGAGGACACCCCGCTCAATCTTGTCACGGCCCTGTTACCCGACGTTCTGGTCAAGGGCAGCGACTACAGGGTTGAGGACGTTGTGGGGGCCGACGTGGTGAGAAATCACGGAGGGCGCGTCTACCTCGCCGACCTGGTCAAGGGATGCAGCACCACGGGCATCGTACACAAAATTGACCATGGGAGCGGGGCCTGGGCCTGAGCCTCCGGAAATGCCTATGGGCCGTATTTTTGCCGCAGACATCGGGGGGACCAACGCCCGTTTTGCCCGTTTTTCCTGTGAGAACGGGCGGCTAGCACCGGAGACAGTGTGGCGGACGGGTTCTAAATCCTTGCGGGACGCCGCCGACGTGCTGTCGGCCATGCGGGGGATGCCGGGGGCCGGTCCGACTGCCGGGGACGCGTTGGCCGTGGCGCTGGCCGGACCCGTGGAAGGACTTCGGGGTTCACTGACCAACGGCAGCCTGCGGATGGACCTGAACGGCATGGCCTCGCGTCTGGGTTGGCGTGGCTGCGTGCTGCTCAACGATTTTGCTGCTGAGGCCCACGCCACGCTGACCGACGTGGGTGCCCGGGCTCGCAGGATTTTTGGTCCGGAGTCTTCGTCACAGAGGGGCACACGGGCCGTTTTCGGCGCTGGCACGGGATTGGGGGCGGCCTCCCTGCACTGGTTCGGTCACGATGACGTGCCTCTGCCCGTGAGGCAAGGCGGGCAGGGGAGCTGGCATGCCGTGCCTTCCGAAGTGGGGCATGCCCCTTTTCCCTTCCAGGGAGAGGAGGAGCAGCGCTATGCCAACAGCCTGGTTCCTGCCCTGGGGCGGGACTGGGCCAGTGTGGAGGACGTGCTGTGCGGACGTGGTTTGGAGCGCCTGCACGCCTTTCTGACAGGCAGACGGATGGAAGCCGCCGAAGTGAGTCGCGAGGCCCTTGGTGACGAGACGCCAACCCTGCGATGGTACGCCCGCTTTCTGGGGCGTTTTTGCCGCATCTGGATTTGCACGACGCTGTGCACGGGGGGCCTGTGGATCGCCGGAGGCATTGCCGCCAGCAATCCTCTTTGTGTTTCTTGCCAGGAATTTTTCGGTGAACTGACCGCCGGAAGCGTGCTTCAGGAAATGATAGAGAGGGTGCCTATACGCCTGGCTTCCACCACGGACAGCGGTTTGTGGGGGGCGGCGAGGGTTGCGTTGCAGAGATTCTTTACTCCGGCCCGTGACGGGGCAGAGTTCTCATGACCGCAGGGAGAAGAGCGCACAATGGAATACACCGTGACAAGGTCCACAGGGTTTTTCTCACGTCTTGGGTCGTCCTTTGGTGGCATTATCCTCGGACTTGTGCTGTTTGTGGCTGGCAGTGGCTTGCTTTGGTGGAACGAGGGCGATTTTGTGAAAACGCGGGACGCTCTCAATGAGGCCCGGGGGGAGGCGGAGGAACTGGTCGACCTTTCCAGGGTAGACGCTTCTCTGGACGGCAGGTTGGTGCACGCCACCGGGCTGGCCGATACCCGCGACGTGCTGCGTGATCCGGAATTCGGCCTTGGTGGTCGGGGGATCGCCTTTGAGCGCCGAGTGGAATTCTATCAGTGGACGGAAAACTCCAGGACAGAAAAACGCCAGACCCTGGGCGGTGGCGAGGAGACGGTTACCACGTATTCCTATGCCAGAAAGTGGGTCGGTTATCCGGTGGATTCGAACGCCTTTCATGCGCCGGAAGCCCGGTCTGTGCACGCTAACAATGTCCTGCTGAAGGTGGACAGTCTGACTCGTCGTGCGGTCAACGTGAGTTTTGGCGCGTACAGACTGCCGCCATTTCTTGTGGCGGGCATCGGTGGCAGGCAGCCCTTTGCGGTGTCGCTTGATCCGGCCGTGCGTGAAAGGCTATCCCGACAGCTGCTGCGGGCCTGGCGCGGTACGGGAGGGGCAGTGGGCAACTGGTGGGATATTGGAGGAGGCGGCTTGCGGCATGCAGGCACCCCACAGCTCGTGCATGAGAGCGGCAATTGCCTGTATCTCGGTGCGTCTCCGGCCACGCCCGAAGTGGGGGACGTGCGTCTCACCTTTAACATGACGCCACCGGCCAGAATCAGCCTCATCGCCAGGGCCAAGGGCGACACGTTTGAAGCCTTCCGTGCCTCTAACGGCAAGGAGGTGAGCGCGCTCTCCATGGGCGATGTGTCCATGGACGCCATGTTTGCCGAGGAGCACAGCGACAACGTGTTCATGACGTGGGTCGTGCGTATTTTTGGCACGGTGCTGGTGGTCGCGGGTCTGCGCCTCGTGATGGCGCCCCTGGTGGTCATCGCCAGCATCATTCCTCTTCTGGGCAGCATTGTGGGCGCGGGTACGGGGCTGGTCAGCCTCCTGCTGGGCCTTGCCTGGTCCCTGTGCCTTATGGCCGTCGCCTGGCTGCGTTTCAGACCTGCCATCGGCGGCATCATGCTGGCCGTGGCTGCGGGCTTTCTTCTCCTCCTGTATGCGAAGGGACGCGCCAGAACCGTCACCCCACAAACCAGCGGGATCAGATAGCGTGATGGGGGCCTCAACGGCATTTCTGAACGTGCGGCCCCCTACACAAAGTGAAAGGGCGTGTTACGCCAGTTTTTTTATGGCCTCCAGAACGGCGGCATAGTCCGGTTCGTTTGTCACCTCGGGTACGATCTGGCTGTAGGCCAGCGTGCCGTCGGGCGCCACCACAAAGACGGCACGGCAGAGCAGCATGAGTTCTTCAATCAGGATGCCGTAGCTTCTGCCAAATTCGCCGTTTTTATAATCCGAGAGGGCCTCCACGGCTTTCACGCCAGCCGCGCCGCACCAGCGTGCCTGAGCGAAGGGCAGGTCGCGGCTGACGGCCGCCAGTCGCACCTTGTCGGAAAGGGCGGCGGCTTCCTTGTTGAAACGACGTACTTCCATGTCGCAGACGGGCGTATCCAGAGAGGGCACGCATACCAGCACGAGAACCTTGCCTTTGTAGTCCTCAAGGGTGCGACCGCCCATTTCTGTCGTCACGAGGGAAAAGCTTGGGGCCTTCGAGCCGACGGTGGGGAGGGAGCCAGCAAGGTGCATGGTATTGCCCTGAAACGTCACGGTGCTCATACAATTCCTCCTTCTTACAAAACTTAATCTAAAACGTGAACTATGATTTTTATTAAGACTACGGACAAAGTATGCCCCAAATATTGTTTGGGGCAAAGGCACTGCCTTGACACTTGTCACTTACTCCACATAACTTGTCATAGCAAGTCATGACAGAAAACAAACCGGGGGAACAGCCAAAAGTCGAGAGTCGTTGGCGTTGTTCATTAAGCAAAAGCAGGACTTGAAAGGAGAGCGGCTGTCGGCATCATGCGGCAAAAGAGATTTCTCTCTCTAACTGCCTCTCAATATTGACGACTTCATTTTTTGCGGCGAAGAAGGCGTCGACGACGGACGGGTCGAAATGCGTGCCGCTCTCCTCGCGAATGATGGCGAAAGCCTTGTCGATCGGGAAGCCATCCTTGTAGGCGCGCTTTGAGACGAGCGCATCGAACACGTCCGCGACGGCCATGATCCGCGCCGAGAGCGGAATTTCCCTTCCCTTCAGGCCTTTCGGATAGCCCTTGCCGTCCCATCGCTCATGATGGTAGGTGGCGAGGTTTTCCGCCTCGCGGAGATATTCCGCGTGCGGCGTCACGCTGATTATATTGTGAATTATCTGTCCGCCAACTGTCGTGTGGGTCTTCATCGTCTCGAATTCTTCGGGCGTCAGGCGGCCCGGCTTGTTCAGGATGGCGTCGGGGACATTGATCTTGCCTATGTCATGGAGCGGCGCGGAACGGATGATGTTGTCCACGAACGTGTCCGTAAGGGCGTCCTTGAACGCTTCGTTCTCCTTGAGTTTGTACGTGATTATCTTTACGTAGGCGGCGGTCTTTCTGATATGATGACCCGTATTCGCGTCCCTGCTCTCAACGAGCCCCGCGAGCGTGAGCATGAGGGCGTCACGCAGCGCCGCAAACTCCTTGCGCCGCTCTTCGGTGTCGTGGATCTCCTTCGCGACGTAACATCGCAGCGAGCGCACCATCGCGTTGATGGCGTCGCCGAGATCGCCGATCTCGTCGTTCCTGTTCACGGAGATTCCGCCGTCGAGCTTTCCCCCGGCGACTTCCTTCGCGAAGTCCCTGACGCGGTGCAGGTCGTTCGTCGCCGGTCGTATGAAGCGGAAGATGAAGAACCCCGTAATGAGGGCCCCGCCTATGGTCAGGGCAAAGATGAGGTTGCGGACGAACGTCTTCTGCGCCTCTATCTCTTCCGTTGAGACGCAGGAGACGGCTATCCATCCGGACGTCGGCTCCCTGCGGTACACGGCGAGGCGGCGGTTCCCTGCGCTGTCGACGTAGTCTTTCTTGATGCCGTGGTCACCGGGACGGAGCTCCCTCATCCACGGCTGCCATTCAAACATGTTCATCGTCTGTATTTTCGACCAGACGTTGTGCGCGATCATGAGGCCGCTGTCTCCGTCGACGATGTAGGCGTAGCCTGTCTCGGACATCTTCACGTCCCTGATGGTGTCCGAGACGACGCGCAGGCACGGGATGACGGCGTAGACGACGCCGCCGATGTCGCCCGACGAGGCGTACACCGGCGCGGCGACGACGACGGCCTTCTCGCCTATGGATTTGCTCATGAGAGGCGAGGATATCACCGTCTCGCTCTCGAGTGTCCGCGCAAACCATTTCCTGTCGACGACGTTCACCTTTCCGATGGTCTGCTTGCGTGAGCTTGCTATGACGTCCCCATTCGGAACGGCGAAATTAAACTGGGAGATATCGGGAAATATGTCGGAAAGCGTCAGCAAAAGAGCCTCAGCCTTGCTCCACACACCTTCCCTGTAAATATCCGGAACCGGAGCGATGAACGAAGGTTGGCTCCTTCCGGTCACGTCGGACAGGAGCTGGAGCTGGGGGATGATGGATATCGTCTTCAGCACGTTCTTGTAGGAGGAGGTCGCGTTTCTGATGTTCTTGACGAGTATTTCGTTGCCCGCCGACAGCATGGAAACGTACGTCTCCTCCGTCGTGTCCGTGAGAATGTGCGAAAGAACGAGCGCGCTGCCTCCCATGAACAAGACCAGCGCGATGACGACGGGATAAAGGAGCTTTCCCTGCAGGGTGATGCGTATGCCTTTCTTTTTATCCATCGACATGAAAATGCCAGAAAATCAAATGGGATTCAATCAACCAGAGACAATTCCACCCCCAAATGTGAACGACCCAGCTTGACAAAGAGAGACCGCTGCATAATCTCCAGCAGTGTAAATCTCTTTGTTTTTTCGTGGATTTTGAATGAGATTCTTCTTATTTTTTTGATATGTTCTTTCGATTTTCTTCATTTTTACTCCTTTTGTCAGCGAGTTCCGCTAAGGTAATATCTGGTTGTTTTGCAAGAATATCATTGTACACGTCTACGGGGAGTACCAGAGAAATATTCTCCATAGCATTATCATGGTGACAGCGTCATCCTACAAACCCAAGGGCTCATACTGGAAGCAAAATTTTTTGAAAAAATTTTTTTGTAAGAAAAAAATTATTTCAAAAAAACGGGTGGGAAACAAAGATGGAGAGAAAAATTTGGCCTTTGAAAGTTTCTGCCAAGTTTTTGATGCTTACAATAGAATACTCATAGCTAGGTGAAAAAATGGGTGGAAAGGAAAAGGGCTTACAAGTATTCTTCTTGTAAGCCCTTGAAATAATTGGTGGGTCGTGCGGGGATCGAACCTGCGACTCTCTGCTTAAAAGGCAGATACTCTACCTACTGAGTTAACGACCCTTCATAAATTTTTTTTAGCTTCAGTCGCATTGTCTGTCAAGAGTCTTATTGGCAAGGAGAAATAGTTCACGTTACGCATTTTGCGCTTCGGGCATGTTCGGCAGTTTGCCAAGTAAATCATGATTTGTCATGGCCGCTACGGAAGAATCCGACCACACATTCACGC
>JAGAEE010000094.1 GCA_017613295.1 Desulfovibrio sp.
CCAGAAGGTCTGCAAGGACAGGATCCCGGGTACAGGATGCCGGATCAATGCTGGCCAGGCTGGGGCGCAGGCGGTCAACGCGGCTGCAGACATGGCGCTCCACCAGTTCACAAAGGCCCTGCAACAGGGATTCTTCCGCACTGTTGCCTGCCGAGGTGCCGTTGAATTCTCCCAGGAGCTTGAACCAGTCCAGCGGCAACCACACGGTTTTTTCGTCCGAGAGGCGCGTGGCGGGGTAGAATTGCCAGGATATGAGGTCCAGCACTCGGCGTGCCTTTTCTGGCGCAAGGTTGTCGTGAACTGAAAGGCACATGGATTCCAGAGGCAAAAGATCTTTCCCGAATCTGGCTTCAGCTTCGGTCCATGTGGCGCTGATCATGTGGGGCCGCCGTTGCCAGAAACTGAAAAAGGCGAAACGTTCCATCAACTCCATGAGGGCGGAGGCCTCAGCCTGCTCCGCAGATGAGCCCTTGCCCATTTGCTTGCGTACGGGCATGAGGCGTCTGGCATCGGCTCCGCATTCACTCAGAAATACGGGAATGCCCAATCTGCCAACATCCACGCGGCGTGTGCGTGCCAAAATGTCAAGCCCGCTTTGTAAAAGATTATTGCGTACTCGGGCGATGGTTTCTGAGGGGCTTACGGCCTTGTCCAGATCGCGTGTATACCCCTTGGGGCAGGGCGCGAGATCAATATGGGGAAGCTGTGTGTTCATGTTTTTTCCAAAATGAGGATGTTGTAGATGCGGCGTTGTTCTTTGCCTTCAGGGTCGTGGGCTGTCACGCCAATATGACCCTCTGTGACGTGGAAGGTTTTTGCCGCAAGTTTGGCAAAACGGGGTTTGGCACGCGCAATGTCAGTGCAGAAGAAGGCTTTGCCTTCCTGGGCAAGATGTCGGCTGACGAATTTGATCAGGGGGCGGTGTAGTTCATCAAGATAGAGAATTTCCGAGGCGGCAATCCTGTCGATTCCTCCGGCAAAACGTGTATCCTGTCCAGGTGTGGTCACGTCCAGACGCGTCACCGTAATGCGACTGGCCAAACCATTGCGCAGAACATTGGCTTTGGCAAAACAAAGTGCCTGTTCTTTCGCATCCGTGAGGAAAATGTGTGCAAAATTGTAACGAGCGGCCACCAGGCTGAGCACACCACATCCGGCCCCGAGTTCCAGCAGGGATTTGCCTTCCGGAGCATACTTGCGCATAAAACGCCCAAGCACGAAAGAGCCGGGCCACACCTTGGCCCAGAGGGGTAAATCCTTGAGGGGATTGTGGATGGCCTTTCGTCTGAGCAAGGCATCCACATGGGACTGCATGTTTTGGATGGTCAGCACTTCCAGTGTCTGGTTATCCACGTCCAGGGGTTCGAAGTCCACATCAAAGTCGGTGCGGATGCGTCTCAACAACGTGTCAAGTTCTGTCTGTTCCTGCGGAGTGAGAGAAATTTCCGTTTGAGGATCGTGAGGTTGTATCCGTGTGGTCATGCTTGGTCCTTGAAAAAGTAAACATAGATGGGGAAAAATATCCCGAATCTCTCGGCAAGGCAATTCCTAGTTTTTGGCTTCACTTTTTTCAGTGTCTCTCGACCTTGGGTCGGTTCTCTGGCATGATGGTGTCAGGGGCAACACACTGAGGATCGGCAGAGGAGAGTTTTTGTATGAAAAAACTGTTTTGTCTTGAGGTCGTGGCGACTGGCGAGGATGTGGATCGCGTTACCGGATTTTTTGCCTTGAACGTGTCCTTCGGCTGGGAGGAAGAAGTCCTTTCTAGCGGGCAAACACGTTTTCGTGTCCATTGTGAGAATGAGTCCTTCATTCAGGAGTTGCAAGGTGACCTTATGCGTGCCCTGCCCCTCGTGCAGTGCCATCTTGAGAGTCTGGACTCTCAGGATTGGCTGGTTGCCTGGCGACAGTTTTTCACGCCCGTGAAATGCGGCCGCCGTTTTGTGGTGTTGCCCCCCTGGCTGGCCGACACAAAAGATTTTCCCGGGCGGACTTCGATCCTTATTGAACCCAAGAGCGCGTTTGGCACAGGGCATCATGCCACCACGGCTTTGTGCCTCAGCGTTTTGAGCGATTTGCTGGATTCCGGTCGTGTCAGGCCTGGCCAGTTATTTCTGGATTTGGGTACTGGCACGGGAGTGCTGGCCATTGCCTGCGCCAAGAGTGGCCTGGCTGGCGATGGCTATGATATTGACCCCCTAGCTTTGGACAATGCGCGTGAGAATCGGGACCTCAACAAGGTTGAAGGGCTGACCCTCGGTCTCGGCAGTGTGGACTCGTTGGAAAATGAACGCTATGATCTGCTGCTGGCTAATATTTTGGCAGGTCCCCTGACGGAGATGGCACCTCGCCTTGTAGCCGTGTGCAAGCCAGGCGCGTGCCTGGTGCTTTCCGGCCTGCTTGTCACTCAGGCTGATGGCGTGGAGAATGCCTATAGGGCCTTGGGCTTGCCATCTGCCAGGCGGGTGAAAGACGGGGAATGGTGTGCCTTGGTCTGGGAGTAAGTCATGCGCCATGGCCCTGGCGACTGTCGTTATCACCTCGTTGTCAGACACCCAGATGGCTCTTGCATCGCAAATGCTTTCCCTGCCGTCTGATAAAGGGAATGCTTGGCTTTTCGTCGTGCTGTTTGGCGCTGGGGTACTCGCGCAGCTGGTTGGGACAGGATGGCGTTGGCGCGTCTTGCTTGTCATCGGAGCCTTTCTGACGGGCATCGCCGCCGTGCTGGACAATGATCCTGTGCTGGCCGTGGGGCAACTGATCGTCAGCGTCGTTTTGTGGCCCTGTGCGAGCAGAAGCGGAGAGAAAACGACAAATGAGAAAATGGGGCGAAAAGCGCCCTCCTTTTTCAGATAGAGCTCACGTCGCATCAGCAACGCTGCCCCGGTGATGACTTGAAAATGGCGACGCAGACCTCCAGCGGTTCGTTGCGGGTGGTGCCTGCTAGGG
>JAGAEE010000095.1 GCA_017613295.1 Desulfovibrio sp.
CTTTCGCCCGTTAAGCAGATGCTTCTGACCAGAAGCGTCGTATAAAAAAACTTGTCCTTCCGTCGGCTTGTAGATGCCCGTAACACAGTTGAAAAACGTTGTTTTGCCGGCGCCATTGGGACCGATAAGGGCGACGATTTCCCCTTTGCTGACGGTCAGACAGAGATCGTTAAGCGCCCGCAAGCCTCCAAAATTCTGCGATAGGTCAACCACTTCCAGCACGGGATTCATGAACGGCCTCCCCTGGTGCCATGCAACGCGCTTATGTGATATTTACGCCGTTCACCGCTGATAAGCCCTTGTGGCCTGAAAAGCATCATGACAACCATGATGGCACCAAAAAGAAGCATGCGATAATCGGAAAAGGCCCGCAAATACTCCGGCGCAAGGATAAGGATGAAGGCGGCAATGACCACACCAGCAATAGAACCCATGCCGCCGAGCACCACCATGGAAAGGATCATGGCCGATTCCATAAACGTAAAGCTGGACGGATTGATATACGTCGTTTTAGCAGCAAATATCACACCGGCGAAACCGGCCCAGCACGACCCGAGCGCAAAAGCGGACAGTTTGACACGAGTGATGTCCACTCCCATGGCCTCGCAGGCTACCTCATCCTCACGCAATGCCTGAAGGGCCAGACCCACTCGCGAATTCTTCAGTCTGCTGATGACCACAATGGTGATAATCACGGCTGCCAGCACCAAATAATATATATAGGTGGTCGAGGCGGCGATATCCATGCTCATACCGAAAAAACCCGGACGGGGGATATCGCTGATACCGCGTGGGCCACCAGTAACACTGGTCCAATTTTGCAGGGTCAGACGCACAATTTCGCCAAACCCCAACGTGACAATGGCCAGATAATCGCCTCGCAGACGCAAGACGGGAAAGCCCAGACCAAGCCCAAACAGTACGGCCAGAATCCCGCCCACAGGCAGACATGCCCAAAAACCCCAGCCCAAAAACTGATTCAGCAGGCCATAGGTATAGGCCCCAATGGCATAAAACGCCACATAGCCCAAAACGAGCTGCCCGGCCAGACCCACCACAATATTCAGGCCAAGCGCCAGCATGACGTAAAGCAGAGCCGAGATCATAATGTTGGTCTGATAGAATGATCCCACAACGGGCATGATGAGCATCACCACGCCCAGTACTCCCAATGCGCCGTGACGCAAAGCCGGGTGTTGTCGCAGCGCCTCGAGCACAGACGCCATGCCAATTCCTTGTGGTAACACCAGCAGAGGACGTCCCGCCGCTTTGCGAGCAAAGCACCAATCCCACAGCAGAGCCAGCACAAAGATGCCCGCTCCGAGGGCAAAGATGCGATCAAGGCGCCACACAACGCTGTGTTCTACCGTGTTCAAACCGATTCCCAGCACGGGCAGGGTCAACAACATGAACCACAGGGCAACCATGGCCGCCTTCAAAACTCGTTGCATGGCTACACCTTCTCCACAGTGGCTTTGCCCAGAATGCCGTCAGGACGAAAAATCAAAATGAGAATAAGGATGCCAAAAGCCAGCATATCTTCATAGTTTCCTGAAAAATACCCAGTGGTAAAACTTTCCGCCAGCCCGAGCACGAGACCGCCCACCATGGCCCCAGGGATGGAGCCAATGCCGCCCAGAACCGCTGCCGTAAAGGCTTTGAGACCGGCCAAAAAGCCAATGCCAAAGTTCACCTGCCCCATGTGGGAGGCGATGAGCACGCCCCCCAGGGCGGCCAGGGCTGACCCAATGATAAATGTCAGAGAGATGATACGATCAGCATTGACTCCCAGAAGCAGAGCCATCTTCCGATTCTGTGCCGTGGCTCGCATGGCCTTGCCCATACGCGTGAAGCGAATAAAGACAGAAAGGGCCACCATAGCAATGGTGCTGACAAGCAAAATCAAAAAATCACTGGGTCCCATAACATAGTCAATGAGCTCTAGAAAATCCATGTTGGGCAACAGATTGGGAAAGGGAACAAAATCCGAAGTTTGGGCCAACAGCACGTAATTCTGCAGGAAGATAGACATGCCAATGGCAGAAATGAGCGGAGAGAGACGCGGAGCGCCTCTCAAAGGCTTGTAGGCGACCTTTTCCAGTGTATAACCGTAGGCGGCACACCACACCACGGCCGTCAGGGCCGCCACCACAAGAATCCCACCGGCAGGGAAGCCGTATACACCAAGCACTCCGGCCACAAGTAACGCGGTAAAGGCGCCAAGCATGTACACTTCACCGTGGGCAAAATTGATAAGACCAATAATGCCATATACCAGCGTATAGCCCAAGGCTATAAGTGCGTAAATGCTGCCCCGCGTCAGCCCACCAAAAAAAAGCTCAATAAAAAATTGGATATCCATGCCGCCCCACACACGAACCGACCTTCCGGTGACCACAACGACCTGCCCGCCGATCACGTCGGCGGACAGGCATAAAAAACTCGGACATTCTCAGCGCAATCACGTTAATCCAGAGTGATACTGTGGTCTAACTCCACAAATTTGCCGTCACGAACCTGATAGATGGAGAGAGCCATGCCGGCCGCATCACCGGTTTTGCTAAAAGTCAACGTGCCCAAGGGCGTGTCCACCGGACTGTTGTGCAACGCTTCAACGATTTTGTCCGTCTCTGTGGAACCAGACTTTTCCATCGCGTTGATCAGAGCCACCATTGCGGCATAGGCATTATAATAAAACGAACCTGGTCCGCTCCCAAACATTTTCACATGGCCTTCACGGGCGTGCTTATAGGCTGGGAGATCGCTGGTGTCCTTGGGATAGGACATGTAAACCCCCTCACTGTCCTTGCCCGCCATTTTGATGAACGCGTCATCCTTGAGGCCATCAGGGCCTAGCATAGGCGTGGTCACACGATCACGACGCATCTGCTGCAGCAACTTTGAAGCCGTGGGTTGATACCCGCCAAAAACCAGTAAATCGGGTTTGGCTCGACGCAATTTGCGAACCACCGCAGAGAAATCCACAGCATCAGGAGTCACGGCCTCGTACAGTACGGTTTCCACATCGGACTTTTCCAGTACGGCACGGTTACCATCCACAAAGCCCTTGCCGTACTCGCCGTTGTCATGAAGATATGCGACCTTCTTTGCCTTGAGGCCGTTGAGGATAAAATCGCTCGTCAACCGCGCCTGAGCCTTATCATTGGCAATCGTACGGAAAAAGAAAGGATTGTTGCCACCTTCAGTCAGACCGGGGGTTGTGGCAGAAGGCGACATACTTACCATTCTCGCTTCGGTATACAAGGGCAACGTGGCCTTGGTAGGGCCAGAACAGATGTGCCCCATGACCACAGCTACCTTGTCCGATATAAGTTTGGTCGCAGCGTTGGTGGCCAACTCTGGCTTGCATTGGTCATCCTGGGACACGAGTTCCAGCTGGTGTCCCAAAATACCGCCTCTGGCGTTTACATCAGCAATAACGACCTTTGCCGCATTCAAGCTAGGAACGCCATAGGAGGCCAAATCCCCAGAATGCGCTCCAGCCACCCCGATCTTGATGGTATCTGCAGCTGGAGCAGAGCCGGCAGCGAGCAAAAAGCCTACGAAAACAGCGTTCAAGAAAAAAAATTTTTTCATCTTCCCTCTCCATGTTTCAAGCAACAAACAACTCTCCCCCGGGAAACTCGGTCACGCACGGCATGAGCCCCATACGCGTCGATCCAAGTCAAGACAGCGATCACATCACATAAACTGACAAGACGCGATCACGAAAGTTGCCATCCCACAAAAATGCTGGGAAAGGCACATCCTTGCGCAATATTTTTGCTGCCTAACGCTAATTGCCTTATTGATGACTCTCTGTCAATGGATGGCACGCTAATCGCTCAGGCATAATGGCCTATGGCATTTCATTACCGCCATTCTTGCTGGCCCGACATCCCTCTTCAAAACCCTTTCTGTAACCTGACCGAAAAATTGCCTGACACAAAAAGACAATCAGCAGGGCCACAATGGCACCTATAAGAACAAGATGCATGCCTTCTCTCCCAGTATTTTATACCGTTCTTGCTACCTCAAAACGGTACACTCGTCCACTCTACAGCAACTTCTCCCGGCCATTTTGTCCCATTTTTCATCTGCTGCCCCTCTTGTGAGTTCATTCTTAACCGAAATTCAAGACTCTTGACGGAATGCCATGAGGTGGGCATATTCAGCATTTGAGGATATCATCCTTTTGCAAGGAGACATGAATGCATCAAGCTCTCAAAGACGCCATTACAATATGTAAAACCCTGATGCGTAACGGGTTTGACGCCCATGTTATCAATGCCCCCCTTCAGGAACGTCTTTTAGAAAACACCTCGCAGCCCGTAGTGGATATAGCCTGTGAACCTGACGCCGAATCTCTCGTTAAGATGTTTCCCAAGGCTGTAGCCAAACGCGACGAACGCACGCTCGCATTTATGGAGGAAAACGGCTGCCGCTTCAACTTTTATCCACTTGAAATGGCAGCGGCCGGTCATCCTGAGCTTTCGCTGCTTCGCATAACCCCCACCATTATGGAACGCCTGCCACGCGAGGAGCGCATGCAGCTGCGCCTTACCGGTTTCGGCAGTCCTGAACGCTCAGGCGATGCCTATGAGGGATTTGCCGATATGAAGGAGGGCAACATTTGCCTGACCGGTCTGCCGGACGAAACTTTGAGGCACGACTACCTTCTTGCCATACGCGCCCTTCGATTCGCGGCCAATTTCGACTTGCCCATCGAACCAAATACATGGCTTGCCATTGTGCGTGCCTCAAGCCGCGTTCTGGACTATGTGCCATCCAAGGACATCATGAATGAGTGGCGCAAGGTGGCGGCTGAATCCATGTTCCGTTTTGTGCGTTTGCTCTATGACGCACACATTTTACAAGGGCTCATCCCCGAGGTGGCCGCTCTCGTTTGTGTTACGCAAACGCGCAACAAGGATGGTGAGGTAGAGAATATCTTTGATCACACCCTAGAGTGCATGCGTCACTATCCTGAAGAAGATTTTCACTATGACTGGCTGGGCACCATGGCCATGCTCTTCCATGACGTGGGAAAACTGTACACAGGCGAGTTTGTCGATGGGGAATGGACGTATTATCAACATCACCGTGTGGGTGCCAAGGTGACGCGCAAGATTCTCCGCCGACTGCATTTCACCCAAGTAGATATTGATCTCCTCTGCCATCTGGTGCTGCACCACATGCATTTTCACTTCATGATGACGGACAGGGGCATACGCAAATTTAAGGCTCTGGACGACTACCCGCGCCTTATTGCCATGGCAAAAGCCGATCTCAAGGCTCGGGGAGGAATTCCCACTTCTTTCAATCACAATATGAAGTATCTGGACCGGGCTGAAACACCGGAACAAATGCTGGAGCCATTGCTCAACGGCAATGAAATCATGAGCGAGACAAAACTGGCCCCAGGCCCGTTGGTTGGGGTTATTCGTGATGCGCTCTTGCAGGCACAGATCGCCGGTGAAGTCACAGACAGGCCCTCGGCTGTCGCTTTTGTGCTTAACTATGCCCGCAAATCTGTAGGTTGATAGAGATTAAACAGACGGTGGGGGCATCTCCCGCCGTCTGCAAAATGTCACAGGGACATTCCTGCCCAGCCTGAACATGCTGCTGTCAACAACCTTTCATTCATCGCAATTTTTTTATCAAGTCAGAAAGAAAATGTGCGGTCGTTTTTTGTGAGTTCTTCGACCGACGGCAGGAGTTTGACAAAAATTCATTTCAAAAAACATTATAATGGTCGTTCGACAACATATAGTACGGATGTCAACGGCAAACCAAGAGTTTTAAGAAATAATTCGCCGAAATACTC
>JAGAEE010000015.1 GCA_017613295.1 Desulfovibrio sp.
CCGCGCCGAGCTCCGCAAGCAATGCTTCAACATCCGCCCAGCGGATGCCGTCGGATACGGGGCGGGCAAAGAGCTGTGAAAGAGTGGTGGCATGCTTGCGCTTCATAAGAAAACAATATCAATTTTTAATATCATGTCAAGACGGCTCTTCGAGGCGTGGGAAAAAGAATTACTGCATCCGAATGTGGTGGGATGTCGTCCCTTGTGGCAGCGAGAAGAATCCTTTTCTTACGGCAACACAGCGGCACTATCTGTTTCATATTCCTCTATCAATCGCTGGAGAAACCCTAAACGTCGAGCGCAAGGTTAGCATACACTACTCCAATCGTACCGTCTTCTTCTTGAGCAAACTGTTTCCGTGGTAGCCCGGTGTCACCCAACAGAAAAAGCCCCTACAGCTTTTCACTGTAAGGGCTTGATTTCTTTGGCTCCCCGAGACGGACTTGAACCGCCAACCTAGTGATTAACAGTCACCCGCTCTGCCGATTGAGCTATCGGGGAAAGCAACAGCACTTACGTACGTAAAATTTCAGGTAAGGTCAAGGTTAAAAAGCTCTCCAGGTCGATTTTTTTACGATGATTTCGATGCAAGGCAACGTGAAAGCCTTTTTTGATAGCGTTCGGCCTCGCTGTAAATGCAGCCACAGTACGGTTGACGGTACAAGCCCATGTCTTTGGAGCGGTCAATGCCCTCTTGCCAGTTTTCTCGAAAATCCCGATAGACGAAAGACGTTCCCCCATAAGACGCAGAAAGACGTTCTCCTGCCGACTTGATGACCTCGTGGGGCTGATATCTGGAGTACAGCAGACTGCTGCTGAAAAAGGCAAAACCGTGTTGTGAGGCAAAAGCATAGGCCGCTTCCATGCGTGACGTGCAGCAGTAATGGCAACGTGCCGGCACCGTGTCCCGCCCGGCCACAGCTCGCAACCAGGACGTGATATTCCATGTCTCGTCAGCATAGATAATAGGGATGCCAAGGATTGCTGCGCACTGCCCTGCGGCTTCACGACGCCGCAAATATTCTGTGAGAGGATGAATGTTAGGATTCATGTACCAGGCGGTTACGGCATAGCCTTCCTGCTTCAGGTGGATCACGGGCATGACAGCGCATGGGCCGCAGCACACATGCAACAAAAGACTGTTGCTGTCGCGGTGTGCGTTTCCGATCGGGCTGTCGTCATTCCCGATGGCAGAGATAGGCGCATTGGCTACGGTCGCACAACTATTTCCAGACATTTGCCGTAATCCCGTTCGATTTCACGCAAACTGTCCCGCTTATGGTTCAGCAGATAGAGAGCCAACTCCGGAGCTGCAGTGTAGACATGCGTGTCTCTGGTTTCCGCTGACATCAAGCCGCGCAATTCGCGCAAGGCCTGCAATGCCTGCCATTCAATATTGCGGCGCATCCCTGTACCGCTACATGCCGGACAGGGTTCCAAGGAATTGGAGAGAGCCGAGGAACCGGTTCTCTGACGCACTAACTCCAGCAGTCCGAAAGAACTCATATGAGCCACATCATGACGGGCACGGTCGTTCTTCATGGCAAGGCGGAGGGTCTTTTCCACCTCAGCAATATGATTTTTGTCACGCATTTCGATGAAATCAATGACCACTTGACCGCCGATATCGCGCAATTTGAGATGGCGGGCTATAGCCTCGGCAGCTTCCATGTTGGTTTTGTGCGCCATGGATTCAAAATTGGCCTTGCCTGATATCTTTCCGGAGTTGATGTCAATGGCCATGAGCGCTTCAGTTTGATCAAACACTAGGCGACCGCCCGACGGCAAAAGAACTTCACGGGCATAGATTTGCTCAAGTTGACGGCGGAGATTGAAACGCTCCCACATGGACGTGCGCATGTCGGCATGAAGATGTACGAGATCTTTTTTACGCGGGAATAGGAGATTCACCGTTTCACGAATACTCTGGGCGGTTTCTTCGTTATCCACCCAGATTTCGGCAACATCTTCCGTAAGATAATCGCGAACGGCACGATCTGAAAGGCTGGGTTCCTGATAGATGAGGGCCGGTGCCTGTACTTCGGTGCCTTTCTTGCGTATGTCACGCCAAAGTCGTTTGAGGTATTGTAAATCATTTTTCAAGGTCGTTTTTGTGGTACCGGCACTCACGGTGCGCACGATAACGCCGAGACCCTGTCCAGGCTCAATACCATTCATCATTTCGCGCAAGCGTGTACGTTCTGCCTCATCCTCGACCTTGCGGGACACGCCTATCTGTTCCTGCCCTGGCGTAAGTACCAGAAATCGTCCTGCAAGAGAGAGCCACGTTGTCAAAAAAGCCCCTTTGTTGCCCGTTGGCTCCTTGACAACCTGTACCAGAACCTCCTGCCCTGCCTTGAGAATTTTCTGGATTGGAGGAAATTTCTTGCCTTTGGAAGGATCATGGTAGGTCAGCCAGTATTCCGGGTGGACCTCGTCTATCTGCAGAAATCCGTTTTTACCCAACCCGTAGCTAACAAAGGCGGCCTGCAGGTTTGTGTCTATATTATGGATGACGCCTTTATAAATATTGCCCTTAAGCTTGCGCTGGTGAAGCATATCAAGATAGTATTCTAGCACCTGACCGTCTTCAGTCAGGGCCACTTCCACTTCCTCTCCGGGCAGAACGCTGATGAACATGCGCCTTCTTGGCTTGACAACCTCTGACCTTTTGACGCGTTGCGTGTTTTCGTCTGCAACGGGGACGCCCTGATCATCTTTTTTCTGCTTCCGCTCCTCTTCCCCATCTTTCACTGAAGTGACTTCTGCCGTGTTGTCCAGCGATTCCGCCTCGACCTTTTTGCGATTGCGTCCACGCCCGCCACGACGACCTCGGCGACTCTTGCGTCGCGGCGATTCTCCACTGCCGAAAGTGTCTTCCGACATTTCTGTAGAAGAGGGGTGCTCGGCATACTCAGCCGGTGAGGCCTGTTCGCCAGGCAGAATGGTTTGATCGACGGTATGCAAAAGCTTTTCCCCTGACGGGCCATCGCGAAATGTGCTGGCTGAGGAAAGCCCGGCAACCGCCTCATCGCGACTTTCTTTCTCCTCATGAAAGGCAGCCTCAACGTCAGGAGTTTCAGAATGCACGTTCTGGTTGGCACCGTCCATTTCGGACGACGTCTGGATGGCCTTTTTGCGACTGGAACGTGATTTTGTTCTTGAAACGGGCTTATGCTCTGTCGCAGCCTCAGGTGTGACCGCATCCGGCATTTCCGATCTGGCGGGAGCTGCCGTGGGGGATTTGCCGTCGGCCCCGGCAAGCGTCGGCACTGCCGTCCCTGAACCACCCTTTTCGGCATCTGAAATGGCGTTCGCCATTTTTCTGGAACGCGAAGAACGTTTGCCTCTGGATGACGCCGCAGTCCCTGAATCCGCTGTTGTGGGCGAATCAGAGGCGCTGGTTTGAGTTTTACGCTTGCTGACGGATTTTGAAGGGGAAGGTTTTGAAGAGGTAATGTCCTTCTTAGCGAGCGTGTGTCTGGTCCTTTTCTGTGACGTCTGGTCATTCACGACCGACGTGTCGGTCGCAGGTGAATCGTGCTCGGCAGTCATGAAAATCCCTTGTGCGGCAGGGCTCCTGCCGCGAAATTTCTTGCGGGCATGCGTTGTGCCATTATGGCCGCGCACTGACGCAGTGCGTACGCAACCGCCCTTAGGAAACTACGTCATTTTTCAATTTTTGCAAGAGAGCCATACTGCGGCATGTCCTTGTCGACTTTCCTGGCATGATAAACGGCGTTCCCACCATCACAGCCACATCTGAAATCAATCCGGCAAGAGCTTCAGTTCCGCCTCAAGGTGACCCCGTGTGTAACGAAGCAGCACATACCCCCCCTGCGCAAGCATTCCTGGATTGATGACCAGCGTACGACCCACGCGATCAATGGCACGCGCTTCGTGGATATGCCCGCAGACGCAGATCTCCGGCTGGGCTTTCTCTAGGAATTCCCGTACAGCCGTGGAACCGACATGGACATTTCCCGGGATAACATCGCAGGCCGTATCCTTGGGGGGATTGTGAGATACCAGCACCTGATGCGGATAAGCACACACCTTGCGCCAGCTGGCTTCAAGCCAGGCAGCCACGTCAGATTCGGAAAATTCGCTTGGGGTACTGAAAGGAGTGGGCGTTGAGCCGCCCACACCGAAGGCGGCAACCTCCGGTGTCAGTTCGCGCATGACAGTGTGCAGATTCCAGTCTTTGTCTGTCAGCCATGCGTCAATTTCAGGTCTGTCCATATTTCCTATCTGTGCCAACACGGGCAAGTTGAAGGCGCACAGACTATTCATGACGCGTTCAGCCTGTGGCACCCCACCCTCGACGGTAAGATCACCGCTAACGATTATGCCATTTGCGCGGGAGATGTCAGGTATGGTGTCGAAGCGTTCCGCTTCATCATGAATATCGCCCACGACGATCCAGAGGTGGTCTTGCGATCCGGCACTTTGCATGACTGCGCTTCCTTTGTTACAATGTGTTTCGGATTATGGCATACATCTGCTCACAAGGGAAGTCCATTTGTGCCCGCATAACACCATGGCCAGCGCCACAGACAGCGCATTGACAGATGAAATCCTGCACAGCCGCACCCTCCTGCGCAAGCGCATGAAAGCTCTGCGGGCTGCGCTGTCCTCGGGAGATGCCACTGCCTGCGGATTGGCGGCACAAAAACACCTGCTGTCGCTGGATCTGTGGTCACGCGCACGCTCAGTGGCCCTTTACGTAAGCGTACGGGATGAAATGCCCACCAGTCTCCTTTTGCAGGAAGCCTGGGCTTCGGAACGTGAGGTCTGGCTGCCACGTCTGCGGGCTGGACAACCTGGAAAAATGGATTTTGTCCGCTGTTCCGGCAAGCACGACCTGCGGCCCGGTCCCTTTGGACTGTGGGAACCGAAGGACGACCTGCCCGGCTGCGGCCCAGGTGAATCGGCCTTTGTACCGGACTGCATGATTTTGCCCGGTCTGGCCTTCGACATGCACGGCGGACGTCTGGGCTATGGCGGAGGCTATTACGACCGTTTTTTGGCTTCCGGTTGGCCGTGTACGCTCGTGGGGTTGTGTTTTGACTTTCAGCTGCTTCAATGCCTGCCCCTGGCTCCCTGGGACAGGCCCGTACATTGTATCTGCACCGAGGAGCGGGACCTGTGTCTGTAACTTACCTACTTTTTTCCTTTCCTGGTGTGCCACATGTGCGCTGCGCCTTCCAGACCCGAACACAACGTGCTGACCTCAAGAGTTGTTATGAAGGCAATATTTCCTACAATGTGGGGGACCTCCCCGATGCTGTGACGCTCAATCGGGCCAGTCTTCTAAAATCTCTGGTTCCCATGGGTCTGGAGGCCTGGGCAGAAGTCTTTCAAGTGCATGGCGACGCTCTGATTTTTGAACCGCAAATTGTGCCTCCTGAAGTGAACGCCTCGGTTCAGGGCGACGGCATGGTCACCACACGCCCTGGTCTGGGGCTGCTTATCAAAACGGCGGATTGCCAGCCTATTCTGCTGACACACAAAGAGGGAAAGCATATTGCCGCCATCCATGTGGGATGGAGAGGCAATCGCTGCCATTTCCCCGTCACTGCTGTAGAACGTTTTTGTACACGCTATGGCCTTGATCCCCGGGACCTTATGGCCGTACGCGGGCCAAGCCTTGGACCGGCCCGGGCAGAATTTGTCAACTTTGAACGGGAGTGGGGTGAGGCGTGGCTTCCCTGGTTTGACGGCGAAACCCGCACCATGGATCTCTGGGGACTGACACGGGCACAACTAGTACGCGCCGGCCTTTTACCCCGCAACATTTTCGGCTTGGACTGGTGCACCGCCGAAAACAGCAACCTTTTTTTCTCCTA
>JAGAEE010000096.1 GCA_017613295.1 Desulfovibrio sp.
GCCCTTGCCCGTCCCGAGGATTTCGAAGAGGAACGCCGCCTCATGTATGTGGCATGCACCAGAGCCCGGGAAATTCTGGAACTCTACGTTCCGGCCTCGCTGTCCAGTCGTGCCGAGAGGGGAAGCCAGCATGCCTGCCCCAGCCCCTTTGTGCGCGAGCTGACTCCGGGCATCGTGGAAGAATGGATAGAGGGGTATGGCGGACAGCTTGCCCTGCGATCAGGCAACGATGGTGTAGGGCACACAGTGTCACCTGAAGCTGAGGAACAGCATTCCGCGACCTGTGAGGACGACTGTCAGCTGCCTTGTGTCGAGGACGACATGGACATTGAAGATCAGGAACACGAATCTTCCCCGGCCCCCGACATAGCCGCAGCAAAACCTCATGCGGACGGTGCGAACTATTGCCGCCATCGTATTTTCGGACGAGGCAAAATTGTCAGACACCTTTCTCCAGACAAAGTACAGGTTCACTTCCCCGGTTTCGGCCTTAAAGTTATTCTTCGCGAATATCTGATTTTGGAGTAAATGATCATGGTTGCGCTGCACGCTTCTCCTGCGGAAAGGCACAAACTTTCCGAGGATGGCATTTTGGTCATGCTGAACCGTCATTTTCCCGCAACACATGCCTCCCTGCTATTGGGCCGTGGCGATGACTGTGCTGTCGTTGATGGCAAGGGACCACTGGCTGTCAGCAGCGATATTTTTCTGGAGGATGTACATTTTCGGCGCAGATATTTTATGCCGGAAGAAGTGGGATACAAGGCTCTGGCTGTCAATATCAGCGATCTGGCTGCCTGTGGGGCGCGCCCCAAAGGCTTCGAACTGTGTCTTGGTCTTCCAGAAAACGTTGATGCAACATGGCTGGAGGCTTTTTTTAGCGGTATGGCCGAACTTGCCAAAAGGTATAATATGGTTCTGGCCGGGGGAGATCTCTCCCGCAGCCCGACCGTGCACATTGCCATATCCGTCTGGGGAGAACCCGCTGTTCGTGACGGTTTTCTTGTGCGTGGGGGCAGCATGCCCGGCGATGTGATTTTTGTTGTTGGCAAACTTGGTCTGGCACGCGTTGGCCTGCATGTGCTGGAAGACTCCGGACGCGAGGCCACGAAGGATTGGCCCGATGCCTGCGCAGCACACCTCAGACCGGAGCCACAGGTTGATGCAGGGCTTATGTTGGCCCGAGCGGGGTTCAACGCCCGACCTCCGGCTCTTATGGACATTTCAGACGGACTTATTCGGGATCTGCCGCGCCTTCTGGGCCTTTCCGGCGGATTGCGGGCAACAGGTCAGGCCCATGGCGGTTCCCTCGGTGCCGAAATCGTTCTGGCGCGCGGACAGCTCCATCCGGAGGTAATAAGGCATGCCGTGAATCTGGGCCGTGACCCTGTTCGGGAAACCTTGCTCGGCGGTGAGGACTATGCCCTTCTCGGCTCCTGCGCACCGGACATGCTGCCTTCACTGAACGCGGCGATCCCCGGCCTTTTCAGCCTCGGAGTGGTGACCACAGGCGGCAATATCCTTTGCAACAACGAGGTTCTGGACGTCTCCAGCGGTTTTGACCATTTCAACAATGGACACGTCTGAAATGGTAGGCGTGATCATTCATTTTTTTGATAAAATGACGGCGAGGTCTGTGGGGTGGCCGATTTGTGTGGGCTCCCCTGAACGGCAGGAGAATGATCATGCACGATGACATGCCCAAGTTCGTGAGAGATTTACCCGTAACAACCATGTCCTCCGTCTGTCGGGAAGCCTGGTACCAGGGCCTGCTCTCGGGATGTAACGGGAATGCCAGTCTGCGCTTTAAAACAATGCCGGAGTATGTTTGTATTACCCGTTCAGGTGCGGCTAAAGGGCGACTTGCAAAGGAAGATCTTTGCGTCGTGCATATGGACGACGGCCGCACCCTGTACGGAGGCCCTACCTCCACGGAGGCGGGTATGCATCTGGCGGTGTACCGTGTTTGCCCCGAATGCCAGGCCATACTGCACACACATCCGCGCCATTTATTGGCCCTGAGCTTGCGCCTGTCGGGAAATGTGCAGGATTTTTTGAATTTGCCGCTGTTTGAGGCCAAGCTTTGGCGCTCAAAACTGGGTTTTGTCCCGGCATTACCCCCAGGATCGCGAGAATTGGCTTCGGCTGTGGCTCATGCCGCCATTGACAAACCCGCAGTGTGGATGGCCGATCATGGATTGTGTGCCACAGGTCAGAGTCTGACCGATGCCCTGTGCCTCACTGAAGAGCTGGAACATGTGGCTCATGTACAGCTTTTGAGCCTGACGTGAAGCCTTCTGTCCAACGACAAGGAGTCCGTATGAAAATCGTCATTGCGCCAGACTCGTACAAGGAATCCCTCACTGCGCAGCAAGTTGCCTCAGCCATGGAGGAGGGTTTCCGTGCCGTCTTTCCTCAGGCATCCTATATCCTTGTGCCCGTAGCTGACGGTGGCGAAGGCACGGTCGACGCCGTGATGACTGCCACAAAAGGTCGTCGTATTGATGTTACTGTTCAGGGACCGTTGGGTGATCCCGTGAATGCCTTTTACGGTCTCTCCGGTGACGGGGCAACGGCCGTTATTGAGATGGCGGCAGCAAGCGGTCTGGCCCTTGTGCCACCAGAGCACCGCAATCCTCTCAAAACCAGCAGTGTGGGCACGGGGCAGCTTATTCGTGCCGCGTTGGACGCTGGAGCGCGTTCCTTCATTCTTGGCATAGGCGGCAGTGCCACCAATGACGGTGGAGCTGGCATGCTTCAAGCTCTGGGCGCACGCCTGCTTGACGGTGAAGGCTCGGAAATTCCTCCGGGAGGCGAGGGCCTTGGAAGACTTGCCGCCATTGACCTTTCCGCCTTTGACTCCAGACTTCGCAATATCAGTGTCGACGTGGCTTGCGATGTGGACAATCCCCTGTGCGGTCCTCATGGGGCTTCGGTCGTGTTCGGTCCACAGAAAGGTGCCAGCCCTGAAATGGTGAAGGAGCTTGACGCTAATCTGCAGCATTTTGCCGATATCGCACGGCGTGACCTCCAGGTAGAGATGGCGGACGTGCCTGGAGCAGGAGCGGCTGGAGGCATGGGCGGCGCCATGTACGCTTTTTTACACGGCAGATTGCGGGCAGGTGTGGACATCATCACCGAGGCCGTGGGATTGGAGGACGTATTGCGCGACGCCGACCTGGTCGTCACCGGCGAGGGACGTATTGACGGGCAGACTGTTCATGGCAAGACTCCGGTAGGTGTGGCCCGTGTAGCAAAACGCCACGGCAAGGCCGTGATCGCCATTGGTGGTTGCTTGCGGTCTGATGTGGGTAAAGTTCATGCCCACGGCATAGATGCCGTGACGGACGCCGTGTACCGTCCCTGCACGTTGCAGGAAGCCCTGGACGAAGCCTATGACAATGTGTGCCTGGCCGCACGCAATGCCGCATCGCTGGTGGCCGTGGGCATGCGTCTGTGCAGTGGCGTTTAAACCTGCAAGCGCAATGGCCAAGCAGTAACGGAGCCCTGTGTATGAACCTTACACATTCCCTGATTACACTGCCACTGCTGCTCGTGCTTATCCTGCCATCCTCGGGAAGGGCTGCTGATTCGGAATACCCACCTCTGGACGTCATGGTGGGGTCCATGATCATGTGCGGTTTTCGAGGGGCTGAGTTGCCACCGGAAGACCCCTTTCTAAAATTGGTGGCCAATGGACATGTGGGGCACGTCATCCTTTTTGACAAAGACGTAACCACCGGAACGCCACGCAACATCATCTCCCACAGGCAAGTGCGGCAACTTGTGCAAACGCTGAAACAGGCGGCCGCTCGTCCCATGCTTATTGCTATCGATCAGGAAGGAGGGATTGTAAGCCGTCTCAAACCCCAATATGGCTTCGTGGATCTCCCCTCAGCGGCAGATATGAGCGAGGGGAAGCCTGAACTCACACGCTCTTGGGCTCGCAAAACAGGTATGGAGATGCGCCGACTGGGCATTAATGTGAA
>JAGAEE010000097.1 GCA_017613295.1 Desulfovibrio sp.
CCCAGGCGGCTGCCGAGCTTCTTTCTCGACTGATCCTCGTTTGTCATGTCATTCTCCTTGATTCCGGCAGGATGCCCGCCGATTTTTCGCGAAAAGGCGCTAAATGCTCCTGTATGAATCGATTATTATTCATAAGGGGACATCCGTGCAGCAGGGCATATAATCCCCATGTTTGCGTAGCCATATTCTGCACGACGGCCTGTGACATTTGCCGTTACACGGCCGCGTGTAGCAGCATGTTGTCACGATGGATAACCTCTGGATAATGCGCTTCACCGAGAATGGCGGCCACTTCATGCCGCTTCAGGCCCATAATCTTTTTCAATTCAGCCATGCCATAGTTGCTCAGCCCCACACCGAGGGAACGGCCGTTGTGCTGCACGCACACCAGGGCTCCACGCTGAAAACTGCCCTCCACGCCGCACACTCCGCCGGGCAGCAGACTGCCACCGTGTTCCAGCAAGGCTTTGGCCGCACCGTCGTCCACTTGCAGCACACCCACAGGGTCAGATTGATAGGCCAGCCAAAACTTGCGGCGGGGGATAACGTGTCTGGCAGGGCGCACCCAGGTACCGCCGGCAAAGGGAGTCCTTTTTATCAAGTCAGTTTCCACACCGGCTGCCGCAAAAGCCCGAAGCATGACTTCCGGTTCCCGTCCCGGAAGAATGAGTGTTGGCACACCAATTTGAGCGGCACGCCGAGCGGCCAGCAACTTTGAATACATACCTCCCGTGCCCACTCTTGTCTTGCCGCCGCACAACCGCGACAAATCCAAAACGGCCACATCGTCAATGCATGGCATGACACAGGCATCGGCGTTTTTTTGGGGATCCGCCTCCAGGACGCCAGGGGCAGAGGTAAGATTGATGAACACGTCCGCGCCCGTCAGATTCACCAGCAAGCTAGCCAGGCAATCATTATCGCCAAACCTGAGCTCGCTGACAGACACGGTGTCATTTTCATTGACAATGGGCAGAACATCCCATTGCAGCAATTCGGCAAACGTATTGCGTGCGTTGAGAAAACGCTGACGTGCACGCAAATCGTCGCGCGTCAGAAGTACCTGGGCGGTGGGTATGTTGTACTGGCGCAAGACTCTGTCCCACGCACGCATGAGCTGCCCCTGTCCCACAGCCGCCGTCGCCTGTCTCGCGGCAAGCCCGGCAGTTTCCACGCGATGGCCGCCTTCCTTAAGCACGGCGCGTCCCGCAGCCACGGCTCCGGACGATACGAGAATCAGCCTGCGCTTCAGATTGCCAAACATGCGCAAACTGGCCAATTGCCTGGCCAGATCTTCCATCACGGCAACATCCAGCCCATGCTGGCCGGTCAAAACCGCGCTTCCCACCTTCACTATGATCAAGCGCGCCTGAGACAGCGCAATAAACCTTTCGTGCTGCCAGTCGTCCTTCGGCATATGTGGTCCTCAAACCGTTACTCACGGGTATAGATCACTTCGATATCGGGAAATTCCTCATTGTCCGTTTCCTCCTCTGGCACGGAACGCGCCGACGGGAGATGCGGACGATTGGACTCGTGCGCAGCCCATATTTCATCAACGAGGGACTCCAATCCCAAGCCTTCACGCGCAGAAATAAAAAATACTCTTCTTCCTTCGGCTGCCGCCCGGGCACGCAGTGATTCCAGACGTTCCGGATCAGCCAGATCGATTTTGTTCACAACTTCGATCTGCTTTCTTTCGGCCAATGTGGCGTCAAAACGTCGCAACTCCTCGTTAATCAGGGCAAACCCTGCCCAAGGATCGTCTTCTCCCACATCCTCAATGCTCAAAATATGAATGAGAAAACGTGTGCGCTCCACATGCCTGAGGAAACGCAAGCCAAGCCCCTGCCCTTCATGCGCTCCCTCGACAAGGCCAGGGATGTCGGCAATGACCATGCGCCTGTCCGGATCACGAGCATCAATCATTACGCCGAGATTGGGCGTCAGTGTGGTAAAGGGATAGGGGGCTATCCTGGGGCGGGCAGCAGACACGCAAGAAATAAATGTGGACTTGCCAGCATTAGGCAAACCTATAAGACCGGCATCAGCCAGTATCTTCAGCTCGAGACGCAGGGCACGTTCCTCTCCGGCTTCTCCCGGCTGGGCAAATCGCGGGGCACGCATGGTGGAAGATTTGAAAAATTCGTTTCCCTTGCCGCCACGCCCCCCCCGAGCCACCACGTATTCGGCCTCCGGAGAACTGAGATCGGCCAGCAGTTCCTCCCCCTGTGGGCCGACGTCAAAAACCAGGGTTCCGCAAGGCAGATGCAAGACCATGTCCTCTCCCTTGCGCCCGTCTCGCTGATTTCCTTCCCCCGGACGTCCGGCCTCGGCTTCATACAGTCGTTTGAGACGAAAATCGTACAGAGAAAGCAGCCGCCCGTCAGCCTTGAGAATCACCGAACCGCCATCTCCGCCATTCCCGCCGTCTGGACCGCCGCGCGGAACAAATTTCTCGCGTCGAAAGGAAAGGCAGCCGTGCCCTCCCTTGCCAGCGCGCACCTGTATGCGGGCTTCATCCACAAATCGCATGACAGCTCCTCAGCTTCACGTCGCTCATGCGACCCCAAAAGCGCTTTTCAAAGTCGAACTCATTGCGGTTTCAGTCCTGGCATCAGAAACAACAAAAGGGAAGAAGCTTTGCGGCCCCTTCCCTGCACACCAAGAAATCGCCATCGCCATCAGCTGGCGGGCATATCCACATGCACGCGAGTCAGTACACGACGTTTGCGCACGTATTTTTCAAAACGCACCACACCGTCTACCTTGGCAAACAGGGTAAAATCCCTGCCCATTCCCACGTTCAAACCAGGATACACAGTGGTGCCCAACTGCCGAACAAGAATATTTCCAGCCACAACATGCTGACCACCAAAACGCTTGACACCGCGGCGCTGCCCAGCGCTGTCGCGACCATTGCGTGAAGAGCCGCCTGCTTTTTTATGAGCCATTGTCGCCTCCCTCAGGCACAGCCCGTCGGGGCATATGCAATCCTATTATCTGGCACAGACGAAACCGACAGGAAAACGGTCCGTCCACCTAGCCGTTGATACTCTTGACGATCAGGGTGGTGCACTCCTGACGATGACCACGCAGTTTGCGCGAATCGTTGCGACGCCAGCGTTTGAACACCTTTATTTTTGGACCGCGACCGTGTTCTACCACTTCTGCCGTTACGGTGGCTCCGGCAAGATAAGGCGTGCCGACTTTGCACTCATCGCCGCCCAGCATCAGCACCCTGTCCAGGGAAATTTCACTCCCTGCCTCGGCCGCAAGCTTTTCCACAACAATTTTAGAACCTTCTTCAATGCGAAACTGTTTGCCGCCGGTCTCGATAATCGCGTACATGACGAACCTCCAAACAAAAGAGAAATTTGTTTGCCTCATGGTGCGACAAATGTCAAGCACGTCACGGAGATTTTTCACCATCCAGGGCAATTGAGCTTGACGGGGTGTGCCACATCCTTCCAGTTCGTCAAGGCAGCTTGGGCTTTTGTCCATACTTGCTCATAGAGAAACGTACTGGTATGCATGCCTCATGGCAAATTTGTCTGAAGAGCTGGTTCTTGAAGTGACAGGGCTCGCTCACGACGGCAGGGGCGTAGCCCGCCTTAAGGACAATACGACATCGCAAGGCATGGTCGTTCTGATTTCTGGTGCCCTGCCCGGGCAGCAGGTACAGGCCCGTGTGGTGCGGCGCAGAAAATCCTTTCTTGAGGCCATGGCCGAGAGAGAACTGCGCCCCATACCCGACGCAGTATCTCCCATTTGCCCGCATTCACAGCTCTGTGGCGGCTGTCCTCTGCAAACCCTACCCTACTCACGCCAATTGCAGTACAAACGCACACTGGTTCTGGACGCGCTTGTGCGTATTGGTGGCATGCATCATCATGCCGTGGATACTCTGCTTGACCCTCTGCTGCCATCACCAGCCTTGACCAGATACCGCAACAAAATGGAATTTGCCTTCGGCGGCGGTTCGGGCAATGCTCTGATCCTGGGTCTGCGGCGCCGTAACGGGCTGGAGGTAATGCCAGTTCCCGGCTGCGCTCTTATGCCCCCCATTGCGCTGGCCATGCTTGAGATGGCACGCCATCTGGCGGCGGATAGCGGTTTTGCCGCCTATACCCCGCCACCGTGTCGACCCGGCTCTGCAAGGCACAACCAGGACAGCCACCACACCCGTTCATGCCTGCGCAAAAAGCCCAGTCTTACGGGTTTTTGGCGTTTTTTCATTCTCAGACGCGGCCTTGCTACCGACACGCGCACCCCCAAGTGGTGGGCCATTTGTCTCACAAGCCCTGCGTCCCACAAGCAACGCACCATCGTTCGGGAAATGGGACGAGTCTTGCTCTCCACATTTCCGCAGTTGGCGGCATTTCTTCACGAAGAGAGGGCCAGCACAGATACCCTGGCCATTGGAGAACAGAGAATTCTGACTCTTGACACGGCCGGTTGCTCCTCGCCCGACGCCGCACAACTGCTGCTGCCCTTGAACGGGCATCATTTTCTTCTTGATGCGACGTCTTTCTTTCAGGTCAATACCGCGGCAGCTCAATCCCTGGCCCAGACGGCAACCCACCTGCTCTCTTCAGACAGCTCTGGCCATGGCCCCTCCAGGTTGCTCGATCTCTATTGCGGTGTCGGTGCGCCAGGTCTGCTGTCAGCCGAATCCTATAGCCAACTGCTCGGCATGGAACTCAATCCCCGGGCTGCGAAACTCGCATCATTCAATGCCTTGTCCCTTGGGTTTCATCATTGTCACTACATGGCCGGCGACGTCGCCCATCTTCTCTCACACCCCCACTTCCTGCCATGGCCCAAGGCGACAACGCCCGCAAGAAAAACGGATTCCGTCACTCCCGGGGAAGGATGCCGGACAGACGTCTTGCTTGACCCGCCCCGCTGCGGACTTGATCCCCAAAGTCTGACAGCCATACAGTCCATGAAGCCCGATCGCATTCTCTACATTTCGTGCAATCCGTCCACGCTGGCACGGGATGCCAAGTCATTGTGCACCACACACGATCTCACACGAGTGGTCGCAGTGGACCTTTTTCCCCATACACCACACGTGGAATGCGTGAGCCTCTGGACACGACGCCCTTCCCCCTGATCCAACCCGCGGCGAGACGCATTCCGATATTTTTGAACGCAACCATTGACGCGTGCCTTTGGCTCTGGTAATGTAATGACGTTACCGCTTCGGTGGTGAAGCCGTTTGTGCGGAGGACATGTGTCACTCGGAGAAATTCTCAGGCAGCAAAAGTCTGGCCTAGAGGCCATGTCCAATGTTGGAGTGATTGGCCTGCATCTGGTAAGTGGCCCGATAGTCGGGTTTGCCATTGGTTATGGCTTGGATGTATGGCTTGGCATATCCCCCTGGGGCAAGCTGATTTTTCTGTTTATTGGCATTGGTGCCGGCTTTCTTAATGTTTATCGGGATACACAGTTGCTGCTGCGAAAAATGGCAGCTCAGGATGCCCGAAAAGGAAATGCGGCAAAGCCGGAGAATGCCATGAAGTCGGCACACAAAGCGGAAGAAGATGATACACAGCCTTGATGCATGGCTTTGGAGGCAAGGCATTGACCATCCGGTCATACGCCTTGTACTGCGCAACGAAATGCTGTTTTCAACCTTGTTTCTGGTGACGGGGGTGGCACTTTTTGCCTTCACCTCGTGGATTTTCTGGTTTGGAGCAGGTGCTTTTCTCTTGGTATGGACACTGTGGGCGCTTGCACGTTTTTTTCTGCATCGCGAACTTGGTGATTTCAGCTCGGCCTTTCTGCGCGTTGTCATTGTGCGCTGGCTGGCGAGATTTCTGATAATGGGCGTATTGTTGTATGTGGCCATCGTCATATTTCATGCGCCTGCGATGGCTCTTGCGGGTGGTCTTGCCGCTGCCGGTTTGTGTGCCGTAGGCAGTTACGCACAGGCGGCGCGACATCTGCGAGGAGGGGTGAAATAACCCTGCCATTGATTGTTGTTGTTGAGCGAAGTGGCTGTTTAGCGGGAATGACCCTTGGGGTCTTGTATTAACGACGCGCATGGCGCATCTTATTCAGGAGGCATGGCTCATGGCAGGTGGTTTGCCGCATCCGGTACTGCTCTCCACATTTCTTGACATGGATACCGTCACTATTGCTGGCCAGACGGTGGAATTCAAACACGTCTTTTACTCGTGGGTGTGCATGGCCATCCTCTTTAGTGTGGCTTGGTTTCTGCGCCGCAGGCTGACCCTTGTGCCAGGGGGGCTACAGAATTTCTTTGAGGCACTCATAGACGCCATTGAGCAATTTGTCGTCACAACTATGGGGGAAGTGGGACGAAAATATGTCGCCCTGCTTGCCGGAATTTTCATTTATATTTTTGGCATGAATCTGATGGGCCTTATACCAGGCTTTGACGCGCCCACAGCGAATTTGAACACAACGGTCTGTATGGCGCTTTTTGTCTTTGTTCTGTACAATATTGTTGGCATGGTGCGATGGAAGCTTCACTATGTCAATCAGTTCACAGGGCCTTCCAAGGCGCTTATTCCCTTGATGTTTCCCTTGGAGATCGTGTCACATCTCGCACGTCCCCTCTCTCTTTCCCTCCGTCTTTTCGGGAATATCCGCGGCGAAGAAATTGTCATGATTTTGTTCTTTATCATGGCACCCCTGTTGGGCACGCTCCCCATCTATGCGCTTTTCCTTTTGGGCAAGACCATGCAGGCATTCGTTTTCTTTATGTTGACCATGTTTTACCTCAAAAGTGCCATTGAAGGCCCTGAGCATTGATCAATCAATAACTGTCGGGGGAATGGTCGTCACACGACCCAACAATATAACTGTTCAAGGAGTAGGACATGCGTAAACTTCTTCTGGTTGCTCTGAACACTGTGGCCCTGCTTGGTATGGCCAGCATGGCTTTTGCCGCCAACCAGCTCGACGCCGGAGCTCTCGGTTTCACCTGCCTTGCCGCTGCCCTTGGCATTGGCATTGCCGCCTGCGGTTGCGGCGTTGGTATGGGTCTTGGCCTCAAGGGAGCCTGCGAAGGTGTTGCCCGCAATCCTGAAGTGAGCGGCAAAATTACGGGTACCATGATTCTGGCCTTCGCGTTCATTGAATCGCTGGCCATTTACGCTCTCGTTATCAGCTTCATTCTGCTTTATGCCAACCCCTATGCGTAGCCCTCAATTCTGAAATGGGACAATGAAACGGCCCTCACGGGCCGTTTTTTTTGTTTCATCGACTTTTCCATCGACTTTTCAAAAAGGAACACGTGGGCATGATGTATGGCTTGCACATTACGGAACTTTGAGTATATACTTTTTTTCACAAATTCTGCTCATGGATTTAGCAGCCTGAAGGGACGACATGACTACACAAAACAAAAACAAGCATATTCCCCGTGCCACCATACAACGTCTGGCCACCTATGTTCAAGTGCTGGAAAATTTTGTTCGCGACAATGTGGAGGTCATCTCGTCCAATCCCCTTGCCGAAGCCTGCGGTGTCAACGGTTCTCAGGTCCGCAAGGATCTCGCCTACTTTGGAGAATTTGGCATACGCGGGGTCGGCTATCGTGTGAAGTCGCTTATTGAAGCCATAACCTCCTCGCTGGGCGTGGATCGCGAATGGCGCATGGCGCTGATCGGTGTTGGCAACCTCGGCAAGGCTCTGCTCAACCATGGAGAGTTTCGAGCACGTGGCTTCAATATCGTAGCCATATTTGACTGTGACCCCTTCAAAATCGGAGAAATTGTCCACGGGCTGGAGGTACACTGCACCCGTGATCTGAAAGACATGGTTTCCGACATGAACATAGAAATCGGTGTCATTACCACACCGCCAGAACGGGCACAGCGTGCCGCCCAGCATCTCATAGACGCAGGCATTACCTCCATACTTAACTACGCTCCAGCTCGCATCAAGGTTCCAGATCGCGTAAACGTGGAATATGTGGATTTTTTCCACTATCTTTATTCTCTCGCGTTCAACCATCAGCAACCACGCTGATCCCTATGCTGTCATCATTGATCGCCTGGGCATCAGCATTTCGCGATGCTCTGGTCTTTCTCACCCAACTTGTCCCCTCACGCGAAGACAGCATCCCGAACAATTTCCCCGCCACCGTCTTTTTTTTTGCGCCAGTAGGCTTTGTGGTGGGCAGTCTCCTCACTCTTGCGGCATGGATGACCCACCTTGCGGCAACACGAACCACTGGCAATGACCTTCTTGCCGCTTTTCTTGCTGCCTGGGTCTGGCTGGCATTAAACATTTGGATAACACGGGGACTACACTGGGACGGCCTGGCCGATTTGGGCGACGCCACGGGAAGCATGAAACACGGCGAACAATTTCGGCTTATTCTCAAGGACAGCCGTTTAGGCACATTTGGCGCACTGCAGGTGCTTCTGGTATTCATTGGCCAATGGCTGGCCATTGCAGGACACCTGTACGAGAGTTTCGGGCATTTGTTTCTGTTGATGCTGGCCTCCACCTGGACACGGTCCTCGGCCATTTGGCTGGCTTCCGGTGCGAATCCTCACACTGACGCAGGGCTTGGCAGACTCATGTGCATGTCCATCAGCTCGCCGGTGCGTCGCGCCTACATGCTACTGGCCGTCTTCATGCTCATCCTGCCGGCCCTGGCAGGGATCTGCCTGTGGTCTCAGATGCTCATCACAGGTCTGCTTCAGTATCTTCTGTTACGCCGTCTGTGGCATGTGGCAAAACGTGAGGGCGGACTTTCCGGTGATTTTTTTGGCGCTTGCATGGAAGTGAGCCAGCTCTGCTTTCTTCTTGGCACCTTGTAAATCCGGCGAGCAACGGCTACAATACCTGTGAAACTCGTCCATGGACAAAGGAGCCCTTATGGATTTCAGACAGCTGGTTGAATCGGCCCGTACGTGTCGGCGTTTCCATGAAGACAAACCCTTGTGTATCGGTGATCTGGAATGGCTTGTGGATTGCGCGCGAATGACGCCCTCGGCAAGAAATGCCCAGGTTTTGCGCTATATCCTCGTCGGGCCGGGCGAAACATGTCAGGAACTTTTTACCTGCACACGCTGGGCTGCCGCTCTGAAAGACTGGGGAGGACCCTTTCCTGGCGAACGTCCCACGGGATTTGTCGCTATAGCCTCACCGGCCAATGGCGGCGAACTGGCAGCCTACGACGCCGGC
>JAGAEE010000098.1 GCA_017613295.1 Desulfovibrio sp.
GCGGTGGAGTGCAATGTTCTTTACAACAGCCCCCGCAAGACAACCGAAGGGCACCGCAAGGCCATGGAAACCAACGGTTGGGGGATTCCCATCGATATCATGGACTCCGACGGAGACACCCTCCTGCCTGTGGGCAAGGGCTTCCACCTCAAGGAGGTGGCGGTGGGAAAGAACCTGCTCAATTACGACTCGCTGCTCATCCTGACCCACTTCAAGGGACACGCCATGGGCGGTTTCGGCGGCAGTCTCAAGAACATCGCCATCGGATGCGCGTCGGGCAGGCTCGGCAAGGCGCAGGTGCACGGCGTGGACAAACCGGGCGCGGCGGAGAAATCCTACCTGGAATGGCCCATGAAGGAATGGTTCATGGAGGCCATGGCCGACAGCGGCAAGGCCATCACTGACCATTTCAAAGGCCACTATGCCTGCATCAACGTGCTGCGCCGCATGTCCGTGGACTGCGATTGTGCTGGCACGAGTGCTGCGGAACCAACCGCGCCGGATCTGGGCATCCTGGCCTCAACGGATATCCTCGCCATAGACCAGGCGTCCATCGACCTTGTGTATGCGCTGCCGGACAAGGGCAAAAAAGACCTTGTGGAACGCATTGAATCCCGCAAGGGGCTGCGCCAGCTCTCCGCCATGGAGGAGTTGGGCATGGGGAGCCGGAAGTACCGGCTTGTTGAGGTATAACCTGCTGAATATCTTTACGAAGAACTGTTAATCAGCTTTTGGCCCACAGGAACACAAGAATCATTAACCCTGTATAAAAAAGGGTCGATGGCCTGACAGCAATAGTAATAGAGGTATGCGATGTTTCCAGCCTATGTAGTTCATTCCATTCTTTTATCTCACGGTCAATGAGCACGGGGAGGGTCCATCTCTGTAGACAATGCGGGGTGAAGGTGGGGGCGCATGGCATTGAGCGACACTGCCAGCGTGGTCAAGTTGTGGAACAGAGCAGATGACCCCGGCCCCAGTACCATGAACAATCCGCCTAACAAAAAGAGGCTGTTGAGAGTCATGGTAGTCACAAAGTTGCGGTGGATACGGTGCAGTGTCCGTTGCCCGAGCAACCTGGCAAGGACAATTCCTTCCAACGTCGGCTGCGTCAATAATACGTTTGCCACTTCTCTCGCAAGGTCGGTGCCGTCGCTCATGGCCACGCCTACGTGCGAGGCGGAAAGCGCCGGGGCGTCGTTGATGCCATCGCCCACCATGAGCACCTTGCACCCATCGCAGGCAAGTTCCTGTATGACCTGCGCCTTGTCTGCGGGCAGTACCTGGGCGCGGTATTCAGTAATCCCCACTTTTGCCGCCACCGCCTTGGCCGTACGTTCGTCATCTCCTGTCAGCATGAGGATACGCTTGATGCCCAACTCGCGTAGTCGTTTGATGACGCGGGCGGCCTCGGGGCGGAGCGGGTCTTCTATGGCAACGAGTCCTGCTGCCTTGCCGTCCTCGCTCATAAACAGCAGAGAACGACCCTGGGCGGCCTGGCGACAAATGTGTTCTTCCAATATCGAAAGGTCAACACCCTCGTCGCATTCAATGTAGTGCCGACTGCCCACGCAAAGCTTTTTGCCGTGGAGCGTGGACGCCACTCCATGGGCCACCACATAGTCCACGCGTGTGTGCTCCTCGGCGTGCTGCAGGCGTTCTGTCTCGGCCTCATGCACAACGGCGCGGGCCACGGGATGCGGGAAATGCTCCTCCAGACAGGCCATGATGCGAAGCACTTCTTCCCGCTGGAAGCCGGGCGCGGGAATCACTTCAGCCACCTTGGGACAGGCTTTGGTGAGCGTGCCCGTTTTGTCAAAGACAACGGTGTCCGCTTCTTTCAGCGCCTCCAGATACCTACCTCCCTTGATGGCCATGCCGTGGCGCGCGCCTTCGCGCATGGCAGTGAGCACGGCCAGAGGAGTTGCCAGTTTCAGCGCGCAAGAGTAATCCACCAGCAGCACGGAAGCGGCGCGACGGAAATTGCGCGTCAGCAGCCAGACAAGACCGAACAAGCCGAAGGTGAAGGGCACGGCCATGTCAGCCATACGCTCAAATTTGCCTTGGATGCCCGCCTTGAGCGATTCCGATTCCTCAATGAATTTTACCACCTGACGTAAACGGGTACCGTCGCCCACATGCCGTGCCCGGATGACAATGCGCCCTTCCTCCACCGTGGTGCCCGCATAGACTGAAGCCCCGACAGTGCGAGGCACGCCCAGAGGCTCCCCGGTCATGGACGCCTGGTTGACGAGGCATTCGCCTTCCATTACTTCTCCGTCCACGGGGATGGAACTGCCCGCATGAACCACAACGAGATCGCCTTCCCGGACCTGCGCAAGCGGTACGGAAACCTCTTCGCCATCGACTAGGCACCAGACTGTTTCAACATTGAGTGCCAGACTCTCGGTCAGCGAAGCCATGGAGCGACGGCGCGTCCACTCTTCCAGGGTTTCCCCAAGCCCCAAGAGCAATGTGAGCATGCGCACTGTACGAAAATCTCGCATGAGGAGTGAAGCGGCGATGGCGGCGGCGTCCAGCACATTCACGTTCAGCTTGCCGTGCAGCAGTGCCTTCAGTCCCTTGAACAGGAACGGGACGGCCCCAAGTGCGGCACTTGCTGCGCGCAGGACTAAGGGGAGGAACGGCCGCACGAAAACATAGCGCAGCAGGGGCAGAAAGCTTCGCACGGGCGACAACACTGCAGCGGAAGGCGTTTCTGGCAGCGTCGCTTCCCATGAGCCGTCAGCGTCGGCGGCACCCAGCAGCAGGGTCAATGCCTGCGTGCGTGCGTCATCGGTATCATAAAAAATGAGCAGACTGCCCAACAGGGCGTTGGCCTGCGCATGGCTGATACCGTCAAGAGAATCTAGAGCCCCTTTCAAGGCTTCTGCCTCGGCCACGCCAAGCGGGCGTGAGGCACGTATGCGCATTCTGCCGGCGTCCGGTGCGCCGAAGTTGTGCAATTCGTGAATGATGAAAAAACGCATGCGTACTCCTTTCCATTTCAAGGGGGCGGATCGTTGAATGCAACCGTCCGTGCAGACGACAACGCCGGGGTATTGCCATACAGCAGTACCCCGGCGCCTGACAGTACATGACAACTACTCTTTACTGCCCGCTGCCTTGCGTTCTTCAGCCTTCATTCGGGCTTCCGCACCAAGGTCCTCAATGTCTTCCTTGAATGCCTCCACCTTACTCAGAAGAGCGTCTTTTACGTCGATACCTCGGCTCAGCAAGTCGGAAGCCAGGGGGCGGAAATCCAGTTTGCCCCGGCTCACAAAGACGGCGCCCAGCGCGCCGATGGCCACGCCGCCAAGAAACCACAATCCATATTTCAATTCGTTATTCATTGTCATCTCCTTTGTGCACAGTTTGTTGGGAACGTAAACCGACATACGTTTCTCATGCTGAATTCTGATACAGGGGCGGTCGTTTCGTCGAGATTTCCCCGGTGAGAAACGGCGTGGATGGAATGTGTCCGACCCCCTGACTAACCCCACAGGACGCGGCCTATTCTGTACCCGATAAGGGCAACGCCGTAGGCCAGGGCCGTATTGAACACCATGCTGAAGAAGAGCCATTTCCAACTGCCTGCCTCCTGCTTGATGACCACGAGAGCCACAAAGCAGGGAGAGTAAAGCAGCACAAAGAGCATGAGCGAGAGAGCCGTGGCCTTGGACCAGTTCGGAGCCGCCTTGAGGCGGTCGCCCAGAGATTTCGTGGCCTCCTCGTCCTCAGCATCTTCGATTTCACCCATCGACCAGGCCGTTCCCAGCGTACCGACCACGGCCTCCTTGGCGGCCACGCCCGCGATGAGAGCGATGTCCGTTCGCCAGTCATAGCCCAGCGGAGCGAGCAGCGGTTCCACGCCCTTGCCCAGGCGGCCGGCCAGGGAGTATGCCAGTTCCGCTTCACTCTGCTCATTCTGCGCATCGGCGAGAGCTTCTTCCGCCGCGGAACGCTGCTCCTCGCTCGCCTCCTTGGGCAGCTCGTCCACGGCCTTCTGCGCCGTTTCCACCTTTTGTTCGTAGGTGGCAGCCATCTCTTCAGGCATTTCGGGGAACTTCATCATGGCCCAGAGCACGACGGAAATGGCCAGCAAAATGGTGCCCGCTTTCTTTATGTACATCCAGGCACGTTCCCAGCAGTGCAGCAGCACGCTGAACAACGTGGGGAAGCGGTAAGGTGGCAGCTCCATGACAAAGGGCGTGGGTTCTCCTTTCACAAAAGTGGAACGCAGCAGACGGGCAACAATCAGCGCCATGCCCCAGCCGATGATGGTCAGCAGGAACATGATCTTGGGGGCTTCCTCCGTGCCGAAAAAGGCCGTGGCCAGCAGCAGGAAAACCGGCCATTTGGCGCCGCAGGTCATGTACGGCAGGGTCAGGAGTGTGGCCAGCTTTTCTTTGGGACTGCGAAGGGTGCGCGTGGCCATGGCTCCAGGGATGGCGCATCCGCCTGCGATGCCGCCCGCAACACAGTACGGCATGACTGAAGCGCCGTGCAGGCCGAACATCCGGAAGACGCGGTCCATCATGTAAGCCATGCGGGCCATGTAGCCGCAGTCTTCCAGAAAAGACAACAGGGAGAACATGATGACGATGAGCGGCACAAAACTGAGCACGCCGCCCACGCCGTTGATGATGCCATCCACTATGAGGGACTTGAGAGAACCGTCGGCCATGGTATCGCCGACCCAGTCGCCGATTGCGGCGAGGCCATCTTCCACCCAGCCCTGCGGGTACGCTCCGATTTCGATGGTCAATTGGTACATGAGATAAAGCACGGCCAGCATGATGATCGGGCCGAAAAAGACGTTTGTCAGCACCCTGTCCAGCTTGTCGGTGAATGCCAGCCTGTCCTTTCCGGGATCCTGTGTCACTACGCCGTTGCTCAGAGCGCTGCGGATGAAGCCGTAGCGGTGGTCGGTGATGATCGACTCCATATTGGTGCCGAGGCTGCTGCGCACATGCTTGAGCACCTTATCGGCAATTTCGCCAAGCTCGTGGGCTGTTGAGGCGTCTGCCGCCCTGGCCTCGGCCATCATGTCAGAGTCGCGCTCCATGAGTTTGAGGGCCACATAGTAGGGGTGGTACTTATTGGCGAGCAGCTTTGCCGCAGCGACTTTCTCTTCCATCTGTTTGAGGGCCAGATCCACATCCGAGCCGTAAGAGAGGCGCAGCGGTTCGCGCATGCCTCCCCGCGCCTGGCGCACCGCTTCTTCCAGCACTTCCTTGAGACCTTCCCCGGAACGGGCCGTCATGGGAAAAACGGGGATGCCCAATGCCCTGGAAAGCCCGGCAATGTCGATATGGATGCCGCCTGCCTTGGCCTCGTCCATCATATTGCAGGCAAGAACCACCGGCATTCCCATTTCCAGCATTTGTACGGTGAGGAGCAGATTGCGTTCAAGGGCTGACGCCTCGGCCACGTCAATGACGGCCTGCACGTTGTTGGATGACAATTCGCGCCGGGCCACGATTTCTTCCATGGAATAGGCCGTCAGCGAGTACGTGCCGGGAAGGTCAACCAGGGTGACACTTACGTCATCCACCACGACTTCGCCTTCCTTGCGGTCAACAGTGACGCCGGGGTAGTTGCCCACATGCTGCCTCGCACCCGTGTATCCGTTAAACACTGTGGTCTTGCCGCAGTTGGGATTTCCGGCAAGGGCTATCCTAAGGGGCTTGCCGGAATCAAATTTAACATTCTCTTTCTCAAATTTCAGAACAGCACTCATTCCTCATATTCTCCTGTTCTTGTTGCGGCCCTCAGTCCGTTGCAGGTTCTTTTGTCAGTCTGAAAATGCAGAAAGTCAGCGCAGTCTTAATGATGGCTGACACTGTGTGAACTCAGTTCATTCAATATCAACTTTGATGTGGTCGGCTTCACTGTTGCGAAGGGAAATGGTCACGCCGGAGAGACGCAGGGCCACGGGGTCTTGAAGGGGCGCACGGCCTACAATGGTAATTTTTGTGCCGGGAATGAGTCCCATGTCCCTGATACGACGATTTATTTCACCCTTGCCCTCCACCGACGTAATTCTGCCGTTCTGTCCCACCTGCATCTTTCGCAGGTTAATGATATTGCTCATGTATCCTCCTCTCAGCCAAATCCCGTGGCGCAGGCTTGGACAATGCTTTTCACGAAACGAAGCAGCCGTATGCCTGTTCGACAACTGCTTTCGTTGGAATGACTCTTACAGAAATAGGAGCTTACGTCAAGAAAAAGAAAATGATTTTTATATTTACAACCATATTCTTTTGCTATGTTTAGGCAGTGAGATCAAATGCCCCCCAATGATTGCCATGAGGGGCAAGGAAACGTCACGAAGGGGCAAGGAAGGGAATCCCCTTCGTGACCGACAAACGCAGGAAGGACAGAAGATACTTCTCGCATGGGTATTGAGCCGCCAGTGCTCAAAAGTGCCAAACTACGTCTTTTGACTGTCCACGTTTAAAAGACCATTCAAAGATTCCGTGTTATCTTATGCAATGATCCATGCACAAGAAGGCCACCTCCCTCTTGGCAGAGTCTAGAAGCTGTATGCGAAAGTCAGCTGAGCCTTCCAGGCGTCTTTTTTGTCCACCTTCCTGTCCTGCATCCAGTTGCGATCCCAGGTGCCTGAATCGTACATGTTCACGATATACCCGAGGTCAAGATTCACGGCGAAGTTTTCGTACATCTGGTAGGTGTTGTCCAGGTTGAATTCCAGCAGATTGTCGTGGGTGGTCATGTACGGGCCGTCCGCGCCGTATCCGTCGTTCCAGCCTTCCTTGGAGTTGAAATACTTGGTCATGGAGGGGCTGTTGGTGCCGCCCCACAGAGCTACGCGGAAGGTGTGCGACAGATCTTCAAAGAAACTCATGTCGCGAACCTGCAGACCGATACCCCAGGTCCCGGCATAGCTCATATTTTTTTCGATGGAATCGCCACCCTTGGCGGTGCATGACCAGTCGGTGCCGGCCGAGCCCATGAAAGAGGTGAAGCTGCCCGCTGGCACAATGCTGGGCATCCGCTTGGAGCCGTTCTTCATGCTGCCGTCGTCGCCCGAGGCGTACCAGCCAAAGATGCCGGGAACGCCCCAGTCCAGCTTGTATTCCACCAGGGCTTTGACTAGCCAGCCTTCGCGGCGGGAGTCGGCGCGTATGGAGTCGACATCGCCGCGTTTGAAGAGGTCATAGGAGCCCATGCCTCCGGAATAGCCGTAGTCGAATTCGAATTCAATGTTCAACGGATCCCAGAGGGTCAAACTGACGGGCAGGCCGAACCAGAACATGGAGGTGTATGCCGGCCCATTGCCGAAGCCATTGGTCAGGTCGGCGTTGAATCCGGGGTGATAGTTGAGCAGGGTCTGGTGCAGCACGCCATCAGAGGTAGACCAGCCATCTCCTCCAAAACCGGAAGAAATGCGACGACCGTTATTGTATCGGAATACGCCACCATCATCGTAGCCATCAAGGGCGTTCTTGCCCATCACGCCGTACATGGCCCAGGGAGTAATTTCTACGCCGTCAAAGGTCAGGGGCAGGGAAAGGGCGAAGAGGTCTAGGTTGTCCAGATAGTGCCTTTCACGACCCGTTTTCGTGCCGTCAGTGGCATCCCAGCCGTCAAAGTTGTCGTTGGCCGGGCGCATCCACAGGGCGGTCAGGCCAACATTTTCGTTGAACTGGTAGTTGGCCACCACGGCCGCCACATCGCCGTCCATGATGGCTGAGCCGCCAGCGGCATTGGGCAAAGTAAGGCCCTGCAGGCCCATGCGGAACTTCAGATCTGTCTGTGGCACGGCCCAGTCGATGTAGGCATTTTTCACCTTGATAGCCTGTGTGCCATCCGCTCCAAGGGCACCGCCTCCCACGTCATGGGTGCCATTGGCATCACCCCAGAACTGCGTGCCGATTTCAAAGAAGACCGTGCCGGAAAGGGCCTCGGAGGCCACGGCGTCCAA
>JAGAEE010000016.1 GCA_017613295.1 Desulfovibrio sp.
GGCCAATTATCGGCCAGTTCAATGACGTGGGAACCATTGACGCCGCCTGTGCCGTAAAGCTGGTCAGCAATCTGGTGGGCATGGCCAATCTCGCCGCGCTCAGTGAGGGCTTGCGTGTGGGAGCCGCCGCCGGCGTCGACGGGGACACATTGTTGCGCCTTCTGGCAGACACCGGCGCTCACAGCTTTCAGATGGACGCACGTGGCTCCAACATGGCCCATGCGGACTATGAGCCCACACGTTTTGCTCTGAACCTGGCCCTCAAGGACGTACGTCTCGGTTGTGAGATGGCTCGCGCGATGAAAGTGTCGACCCCGCTTCTGGAGGCGGCTTTTGCCCGTCTTCGTCAGGCCGCCGCTGCCGGTATGGGAGAACGCGACTGCGCCGCCGTTCATGAGGCGTGACGGCTCAAGGTAAGCCCCTGTGTCGGCCTGTGGCATGTCACGGGGCGGATGTGGCTGGCTTTGCGAGAGGCTGTTATGTTGACAGGCGTCATGCCGCTCTGTAAGAATCTAAAAAAATCCAGAGGATGTCATAATTTTTTGAGCAGAAGAGCGTTGTGCGGTAAAGGGGGCTTCCCTGAGAGAAAATTCACCGCTACCCTAATTCCTTCTGGTAATAATACCGATAATCTGTATGCATCAGGCATTGCCAGCCTGCGGAGTTAGGCTGTTTGTCAGTGCTGTTATGGAGCCTGTCGGTAAGGGGAATGGTCTGACTGCGACCACTCACGTATTTCACGCAGGCGTTTGAAAAGATCGTCCGTGCGAAAGAGGTAAGGAGGCTGTAATGAAGTTGGGTTTGATGTCGAAAATGCTGCTGTCCATCCTGCTCCCCGTGGTCGTGGCCACCGCGGTGTTGTCGGGCATCGCCTACAAAATGGGCGACACGATGATTAGGGAACAGATTGACAGTGATTCGAAGATCGTGCTGGACACGGCCGGTACGGGCATGGACGCCACATTCCAGGGCTTGGGTGAAGGGCTGCTGCCCGTGGCGGAGATGCGTGGCATAACGAAACCAGTGCATGCCTATGCCACAGAAGGGACTTCCGCACTAACCCCTGAAGCCCTTGCCGACATTGATCGCGTGTTACGTAACTTTGTGGCGGGTAGTGAGTTGGTCTCGTATTCGTCCCTGTTGGCTGCGGACGGTCGTGTGCTGGGACAGCGTTACGACGGAGCGAGCGGCCCTGGCAAGGATATCGGGTCCAACCACAGTGATCGTGGCTGGTTCAAGGAAGTGATCTCCACAGGCCATGTGTCTGTCGCCCCGGTGATTCTTGATGGCAAGGTCATGACGGCCATTGCCCAGCCCGTCAAGGAAAACGGCATGGTAATAGGCGTTGTGAGTGCTCGACTCTTCAACCACGATATCGCCAAGTCTACAACAGATAAGGTCGTCGTGGGTAAGAAGGGGCGTACCTATGCTTATGATATGGCTGGTCACATGTCCCTCAATAGCGATACCAACCTTATCGGCAGGGATTTTTCCAGCAACCCTGCAGTCCGTACCATGTTGCAGACCCGCAATGGACAGCTTGAAGTTGTCAATGAACAGGGCGAAGGCAAGTTCCTTTACTACAAGGAACTTCCAAAGGAGCACTGGATCCTGGTTGTAGAAGTGGATCAGGATGAAATTCTTGCCCCCACGCACGTTTTGTTGCGCAACGTGAGTCTGCTGGCGCTGTGCATTGCCGTGATCGTTGGGCTGGTGATCTTCTTCACCGCCCGTGGCATCGCCCGCATGACGGGTGGCATTGCCGGCATCGCCGACTCTGTGGCGGGTGGCCGCCTGGAGGCCAGCGCCTCTGAAGCCGCCCTGCTGGAATCCGCGGTGCGCCGCGGTGACGAATTCAGTGTCCTGTCCACAGCCATGAGCAGCATGATGGGCAGCCTGAAGAAGCTCATCAGCGAGAGCGAGGCCAAGACCGAAGCCGCCGAGCAGGCCACTGCCCAGGCGCAGGAAGCCACGGCACGCGCCGAAGAGGCCGCACGTCAGGCCGAGAACGCCAAGCGTGAAGGCATGCTGGCGGCCGCCGACCAGCTGGAAGGCATGGTGAACGCCATCTCAGCTGCGGCCAGCGAGCTTTCAGCGCAGATTGAGCAGTCCGACAGGGGTGCTGTGGAATCTTCGCAGCGCCTGGGTGAAGCGGCCACGGCCATGAACGAGATGAACGCCACCGTTCAGGAAGTGGCCCGCAATGCCTCCTCCGCCTCCGCCGTTTCCACAGAGACGCGAAACAACGCCGAGGAAGGTCAGAAGATTCTCACCAACGCCATGGCCAGCATCAACCAGGTGCAGAAGGTCTCCATGGAACTCAAGGACGACATGGGCACCCTGCACGAGCATACCCAGAACATCAGCCAGATCATGAACGTTATTTCGGACATCGCCGACCAGACCAACCTTCTGGCCCTCAACGCCGCCATTGAAGCCGCCCGTGCGGGTGAGGCCGGCCGAGGGTTCGCCGTTGTGGCCGACGAAGTGCGCAAGCTGGCTGAAAAGACCATGGCCTCGACCAATGACGTCTCCAGCGCCATCACCGCCATTCAGGGCAGCGCGCAGCAGAGCGTCAATCGTATGGAACAGGCCCTGCAGAATGTGGAACAGGCCACCAATCTTGCCCAACAGTCGGGTGAGGCCCTGCAGCAAATCGTGGGCAATGTGGAAGACACGGCTGACCAGGTACGCGCCATTGCCACGGCGTCGGAAGAACAGTCCGCCGCCAGCGAGGAGATCAATCAGTCCATAACCACGGTCAACGAGATGTCCGCCCAGACAACTCAGGCCATGAACGAAGCGGCCAAGGCCATTTCCGACCTGGCGCAGCAGACGGAACGCCTGAGCGCCCTCATTGAGGAAATGAAGCGGGCCTGAGGCTCTTTCTCACGTTGACTTGAATCAAAAACCCCGGGGGCCATCCTCCGGGGTTTTCTTCATTCTTCCTTACGCGAAATCTACAAAAGTGTGCTCATTTTGAGATACTCAATGCCACTTGACGAGCAAAGGGTAAAAGAAAGCCCCCAGGGCGAACCGAGGAGGTCGGGGGAAATTTGTTGTTAGGACGTGTTACTTTATTGTTTCGCTTTTGATGCCCATGAGAACATATAATGCGAAGAAGGCTCCAACCATAGCCACGATTGCGACCCCAATGTTCATTTGTTACCTCGCATCTCGTGAGTTTTCCAGCCAACCCAGGTTAGAGCATTATCAAAAGGTTCATAATCCCATGATACCCGATTTCGTTGAAAAAATAAATATTTTTCTCAACTTTTTCTAAAAATGCTCTAATTCAAAATCCACGTAAAAAACAAAGAAATTCTCACTGATGAAGATTCTGCAGCGGTCTCACTTTGCACCAGTGGCAACGTTTACGTCAATGCACTGTGTGGGGCAAGATGGGCTCGTCGTGCTTGGTCAAGTTCCCAAAAAAAGTGCGGCGCATGGCTGCGCCGCACGTGTCGCCAGATTCACAAGTCCATGGGACTATGGACGAGGAGCCTGTGGACCGTGAGGGGGCATGCAAGCAGGACGCATGGCATAGCGGTAAATTTCATGAATTTCTTTGGTGTAGCCCGGGTAGAACCCCTTGGTCATACCCAGCACGATGTGCGCGCCACGATTCATGAGCACCAGCAAGTCACCGTTTGAAGGATCCACACACAGGCCTTCAATTTCACCCTGCTTGAGCACTTCTTCAAAGGCTTTTTCCATGACAACGGGGGTTGTGCTTGCCGAAGTGATGTCGGCGCGATAGAGATGGTCAGGCTCGTTGCGGTCGGCATCGCCATCGTCAGAGGTGACAAAGAGGGAGCCATTGTAGGCGAACACGCCTTGCACCCAGTAGGGTATGGGTTGCACTTGCAGCTTGCGTAGGTACTTGCCTTCCAAGTCGTATTCATAGAGATAGCGTCCGCTCTCTTCTCCGACCCAGGAGCACATCCATACGGTGCGCCGAATGGGATCCACTGTGATTCCGGAGACTTCCTTTTGCCCTGATTCCGGATTGAACTTGAAGGTACGTTTGAATTTCAGCGTTTCGGCGTCATGTACGGCAATTTGGATGTCCTTGCCCACGCCGTCCATGAAATTTTCCGCACCGACGTAAAGTTCGCCATTATAAACGTCAATGTCACCGATATGGTTGGAGGGAATGGCATAGCCCTCAAAGGGTGTGTCATTCTGTTTAACCAGTTTGCCGGTCATGTCATATTTAAACAGCTTTTTGCTGTCACTCACATAGATGAATTTCCCGTCACAAGCCACACCCTGCCGTCCATCCACGGGCATGACGCTTTTGAGTTTGTACATGTATTTGGGCCCGCGTGGACCGGCATCTGACGTTTGGGGCAATAGCATGGCCGCGCCCAGCAGCAGGGCGATCAGGAAAAGAAATTTTTTCATCTCGCATCCCTTTTGTTACAGGTAACAGACAGCAAACACCTGGCTCCCGTGAACCGGTGTTTGCAAAACTCTAGAAAAGACACGGCATTTTGTAAACCATGAAGGGAAGCTTATCTTGAGTTTTTTTCTTTTTTA
>JAGAEE010000099.1 GCA_017613295.1 Desulfovibrio sp.
CGCATAAGACTAGTACATTTTATGCCACGGCCCAGCTAGTGTCTAATTGCAAAAATTTCTTTCAGGAGTAGAAAGCTGCGCCGCCGGATTTATTCTTCGTTTCCAGAGGACATAAAAATAAAAAATTTATGCAATTAGACACTAGCCATGTCATATTGGTAATCGGCATTTTGCAACAAAAGCACCTCGAAAACAACCATCGCCGGGTATATGGCGATGCCTATGACATGTTTTGCAAACAAATTGCATAAGTCACGTTTTCGAGGTGCCCATGAAATATATCAGCAAGATACATGAGCATGACAAGATTCGTCACCTGTCATTCTTCTATTTTGTAGAACACGCCATGACAATACACACAAGCCTGCCGCCACAGCGCCTGTATGCATCGCTGCTAGCCTGTTTTTTTTGGCTTTGCCTCACCCCATCTTCAACTCAGGCCGATCTGCTGAGCCAGTTTACGAACAATGCCGTCACAGTGCAGAACCTGTCCTGCAACTTTACCCAAGACAAGCAACTGGCCTTTCTGCCACAACCCCTGCACTCCGAAGGGCACATGGTCTTTGAACGCGATCGTGGCGGCGCCCCAGCCCTCCTGTGGGAGTACGTGCTTCCTGCTCCTTCAGGATTGTGGCACGCCCTTGGCAAAAATTGGCTGTGGGTGGGTGACAAAAGCACCTTGCACCGCGCCTCCAGAGAGGAAGATCAAGCGCTACGCGCCATCTTGCAGCATATTTTATTCTGGTTCACCCTGCAACCAAACAGACTGCACGAGCAGTACGCCATTGCTGAGGACACGACAGACGCATGCATGGTATTCACACCACGAAATAACCATTTTTTCACCCGCCTGCGTGTATGCCTGGGAAAAGATCTCCATTCCCTGCGCTCGATGCACATCACCGAACAAAATGGTGACAGCACATTCCTGACCTTCACTTTACCCGCCATCGACGAGGCACCACTCAACGCTTTCCCCGATGGCACGCCTCTGCCGTAACCCCATGCCCCATGCTGCTGGTCATACTTCCCTTCCGGGCCGCATAACGGCGAACTTTTACCTCTTGGCAACACAACGACGCGTGCGCGTGTTAGGGCTATTTCTGTTGGCCTGGCTGCTTCTTTGCTGCGCAATCCCGTTTCTGCGCCTTAACAATACCATCGACGCTTTTTTTCCCGATCTGACGCCAGAGGCCCGTGCCCTATGTCGTGGCATGCATGTCGCAACGGGGGTTCAGAGCATCAATATTGACCTGTACAGTGCCACCGGGGACGCCGACTCTCTCATCCACGCCGCTGACAGTCTCCGCAGGGCCCTGAGCCCGATGACAAAGATGTCAAAATCCTTTGATCATGAAAGATTCAAACTCGAAGCGAGTCTCATTCTTCACCTGTTACCCTCGCTCTTTGACTCGGCAATACAACGGCAGATTGAGGCCAGCCTCGAACCAGCGCCCCTTGCAACAGCGGTCAAAAGCAGTCTGTCGGCTTTAGTGTCCTTTCCTTTGGGCGACATGACAGAGTGGGTACGCTATGACCCGCTAGGTTGGCGGAACATTCTGCGGCAACGCCTGCCACAGGCGGCCAACTCCCCTCACGTAATGCAGGGGGAGTATCCCACAATCACCGACAGTACCGGCGGACTCCATTTGCTGGTACGCCTGGAGCCAACCACATTGCCTCCAGACGCGCACAGCGCTGTTTCCATCATGGACGCATGTGAAACAGCCCTGAAATGCCTGCCAAAAGACATTACTGCCACCATGGCAAGCGGGCTGCGCCACACTGCGGCAAACACCCGCTGCCTTGACAGGGACATAACCTGGATTGCCGCATTCTCCCTGATAGGACTTGTGCTGGTCTACGCCATACTGGTGCGTTCATGGGGTGCCGTCTGGCTGTTCGTCACGCCACTAGTGGCAGTATCCGCAAGCCTGGGCGTGATGAGCCTGAGCTTCAGCAGCCTGTCTGGCCTGGCACTGGGTTTTGGGGCAGGTGTCCTGGGCATTGCCGAGGATTACGCAGTACATAGTCATTTTGCCTTGCGCAGCCAGCCAGACAAGACTTTGGCTCTGACGACCCTCACGCCCCCCCTTACCCAGGGATTGCTGCTCAACACTTCGGGCTTTGCGGTTCTGCTTTTTTCCTCCATACCCGCCTTGCGCCAATTGGCGGCTTTTGGCCTGCTGGCCTTGTGCATGGGTTTTGCCATGGCAGTGCTGGTCTTGCCGCTGTTGCCCGGTTTTGATCGCCCCGCGATTTCAACCGTATCGCGCTCAGCTTTAAGTGGTCCGCATCGCCCCCGCCTGCCTCGCGCTATTCCGGTATATATGACGGTACTGACATTATGCGTTTTTTGCGTGTTTTTATGGCAACGCCTGCCAAAAGACACCGACCCCCGACGTATGGGCGCGGAAGCGCAAACCATCATGCATGACGCGCAGACTGTGGCCCGCACATGGCATAACTCCCAGCAGACACTTGTCCTCCTTGAAGATGACAGTCTTGATGCCTCACTCGTATCCAACGCTCGACTGCTGAAAGAAATACGCACCCGCTGGCCCAACTCGAGCACGTGGGGCAGTGCCGATCTCCTGCCACCGGCTGCCGTGGCAAAAGAAAATTGCCACCACTGGCAGGAATTCATGCAAAAACACGGTTTACATATAGCTCATGCCCTCAAACAAGCCACTCAAAGTATGGGTATGCCGTCAATGATCTTCACTCCCTTCATGGAAACGCTTACGGCTTCACCCGAACCTGTCTCCCCAGACATGATACGACAACATATTACAGAGAACGCTCCCCTAATGGCATCGCTGTTTCGCGAATTTCCCGCCACAAACGACCATCCCGCCATTTCCCAAAGCTATATTGCCACCGATGCTCCGCTGGACCTTCTGCCGCCGGAACACTTGCACGGCGGCGTGTTGTTGACAACAACCGGCATCAAGCACGTCTTTGATGAAGCCTTTGCGCACGAACGCCGCTACCTGCCGCTGACTCTTTTGCTGTGCGTTATTTTACTTCATTGGAACTTTGGCAACATTCGACAAAGCTTGCTGGCCCTACTCCCCCCCCTGGCCTCACTCGCCACCATCCTTACCGGTCTACTATTGCTGGGGGAACCGCTGACTATAGCGCACCTTGCGGCTTTGCCTCTTGTTTTCGGCCTCGCCGTTGACCATGGCATCATGGTCACGCACGACCTTGCCAACGGCATACCTCTGGGCATAGAAAGAGCCATCGTCGTTTCTTCTCTCACCGCCTGCACTGGAATGGGGCTTCTGGCCTTTGCCACACATCCAGCCTTGCAGGCGCTGGGACACATCATTTTTCTTGGACTTTTCATGGAAGTGCCCACCTCCCTCTGGCTCCTGCCAATATTTTGCAAGGAGCAGTCATGAATGTGCGACGGACGCCATGCCTCCTGCTGCTGTTCCTGATCACGGCAAGCGCCTGTACCCCTTTGGCGCCCTTGCCATCTAACCTTCCGCAGGAACAGCTGACTCTTGCCCTGTATTATACCCACGGCACGACACCCCGCTTGCCCCTGGTAGGCGCCTTTCTGCGTGACGAGATACATTCCGACCAAGCTGACCTTGGCCTGATGCTGGTATCAGGACAACGTTTCGCCCGCTGTCGTTACAAAGCCGGTATAGTTCGCTGTGAAACTCCCCACGTTCGCCTTGCCAACTTCATAGCGCAATGTGTGGCGGCCACGCTGGCACAACACAGTGGCTCCCGTGCAACGTCCGACGTCTTGGCCATTGTACAACATGATACAGACGGCTACACTTGCGAACGTGGCGCACACCGTCTAGATATACGCTTTATGCCAACAAGAGATTGAAAATCGTCAACGAAGTCAGTTTCTGGGTTGAAATGTGACGGCTTCCTTTGTCTGCCGCAGAGGCACAAACAAATTTGAAAATCTTGCCAGCGTGGTTGCCTATACTACACAAAACATGTACCAATACCAATCATCAAACACATCCTGACAACGCCATGAGACAACGCCCCAGATTCCGCACCTACCCACCCATTGTCTGCCACAGGCAACGTCGCGTCCGTTTTCAGGAAGTGGATCAGCTCGCCTACATGTGGCACGGACATTATCCCAGCTGGCTGGAGGACGGACGAGAAGCATTAGGGAAAAAGTATGGCATAAGCTACCTGGATTTCTATCACAACGGCGTGGTGACACCACTCAAATCATTGGAAATGGAGTATTGTCACCCGCTACGCTACGATACCATCTACACCATTGAAACATCCCTGCTTTGGAATGACGCCGCCGTTATTGAATACTCATACCGCATTCTTGATGATAAAAATACCTGTATGACCACGGCGCACAGCCTGCAATTGATGCTTGACGTTCACGGCACACTCCTGCTTGACGCACCCGCTTTTTACAAAGCCTTCATGAAGCGCTGGGCTGAAGGTCTAGTACAATGAACGCCGTACGCGTCGGAGTGGTCATTCCTTTATTCAACCATGGTGCCAGTGTGGCTGATGTGGTAAAGCGCGCTCTGGCCTACTGCCCCCATGTGCTTGTCGTTGATGACGGCTCCACCGATACCGGAGCGGATAAGTTGACAGGCTTGCCCATAGAGCTACTGCGCCTGCCCACCAACAAAGGCAAGGGCGCAGCCCTGCTCGCCGGAGCCACGGCATTGGGAATCAAGGGCATGACCCACATGGTAACACTGGACGCCGACGGACAGCATTATCCCGAAGACCTGCCACAGATGCTGGCGGCCATTTCGCATACTCCTCACGCCTTCATTGTAGGCGCACGCGATTTTTCCACCCCCAATGTTCCCAAATCATCCCGGTTTGGTCGGCGATTTGATGCCTTCTGGATGGTGTTTCAAACGGGGCAAAAAATCAGCGACATGCAAAGCGGCTTTCGCGCCAACCCGCTGGAAGCGCTACGATGTCTGCGTCTTCACGAAAGACGCTACGCCTTTGAAATCGAGGTTCTTGTGCGTGCCGCGTGGGCAGGCTTCGCCATCCGTGAAATTCCTATTCATGTGCACTATCCGCCACGGGAAGAGCGCATTTCACACTTCCACCCATGGAGCGACAATGTCAGCATCAGTCTGCTTAACACCAGACTGA
>JAGAEE010000017.1 GCA_017613295.1 Desulfovibrio sp.
CAAACTGTAACCCCTTCCTTTTTGTCCCCCACCATTCCCCGCACCAATTTGGAAAATCAAGGCAAATTGAGGACAAAATAGGCATACGATTTGTCTGATCTCTCCATTCGCATAGGTCTCATAAAAAAAGTCCCGTTCATCGTCTGCTTGCTTGGCACGCCGGTGTCAGATATTCTGGGTTTACCGTGACCGGCATACCGTCCAAACTCGTCTTTGCCATCGTTATGGAGTCCGTGATATGAATGCTCCAATGCTTTGGTTTCTGCTGGGCCTGGCCTTTCTTGGGACAGAATTGCTCGCCCCCACGCAAGTGCTTCTCTTTTTCGGTGTAGGAGCCTGGGCCGCTGCCTTGAGCGCGCTGACAGACTTTGGCATCAACATACAGCTTGTCGTCTTCATTGTTGTTTCCATCGCCACTTTGATCTTTTTACGTCTTCGTATGCGTACGATTTTCGGTGGCCGTTCCCGACGAACCGAGGACAACGGGCTCTCTGAAGCAGAGCAGCCACACCCACTGCAAGGCCATACCGGGATAGTCAGTCGCAACATCATACCGAATCAGGTAGGTGAAGTATATGTGGGCGGCAGCTTCTGGCGTGCCGTTGCCAATATTTCTTTGCCAAAAGATTCTCCAATCAAGGTGTTGGGCGCCCTGCCCGACGACACTCTCACCCTGCGTGTTGTTCCCTACACTGCGCAAACAATCAATAATAGCTGAGGAGGCCGCAATGGATCCCATTGAATTATTGAGCAATTCAGGCTGGCTTTTCCTGCTGGTGGTACTGATAGTCATCACTCTCATCAAGACAGCAGTAGTGGTGCCCAACCAAACGGCCTATGTGGTGGAACGATTGGGAAAATTTCACAAAGTGCTTTCCGCTGGTTTCCATATCCTTGTCCCCTTTATTGATCGTTGCGCCTATCGCCGTAGCCTTAAAGAGCAGGTACTGGATGTACCTAAGCAGACCTGCATTACCCGTGACAATGTAAGTGTGGATATTGATGGCGTGCTCTATTTGCAAGTCATCACACCCGAAAAATCCGCCTACGGAATCTCAGACTACGAATGGGGTGCTATTCAGCTGGCCCAGACTTCACTGCGCTCGGTCATTGGCAAACTTGAACTGGACAAGACCTTTGAGGAACGCACTCGCATTAACCAGGAAGTAGTAGAAGCCCTGGACGCGGCGACAGCTCCCTGGGGTGTGAAAGTACTTCGCTATGAAATTCGCGATATTACTCCGCCTGCCACTGTCATGGAAGCCATGGAAAAACAAATGCGTGCCGAGCGAGAGAAACGCGCTACCATAGCAGAATCCGAAGGTGAAATGCAGTCACAAATCAACCGTGCCGAGGGAGCAAAAAAGGCCGCCATCGCCGAATCCGAAGGACGCAAGCAGGCTATGATCAACCAGGCTGAAGGCGAAGCCGCACAAATCCGCACTGTGGCAACGGCTACAGCTGAAGGACTGCACATTGTGGGAGAACAGCTTGGGAACGACGCTGTGGCTGCCGCTCAACTGCGCCTCGCCGAAGCCTATATCAACGAATTTGGCAATCTGGCCAAGGTTGGCAATACACTCATTATTCCCGCCGGTGTGGCAGATGCCGCTGGCATGGTGGCTGCTGTTTCACACATCATCAAACAAGGCCAGGGCCTGGACACCAAAAATGTATAAATAGATCCATGACCGCACATGGCTGGTAACAGGAATACGGGTGTGTTTTTGCGGACAACAGTGTCCACTTGGCATTAATTCCGATGACAGGCCGCTCTGTTCCATCATTCCCCACACGTTCGATAAAAACCAAAAAGAAGGCATATTATTTAGATCGGTTACTATATACACCACACAACCAGGACTGCGGCTACACCAGCAAAAGCCTGAGACGGCGTGGCCTGAAGCGAGTACAGCATGCAAATACTACCTCTCGCCTTTCTGTGTATGACCCTGTTTGCTGCCAACTCCATCTTTTGCCGTCTAGCCATAGCACAGTATGGCATGAATCCCTTGGAGTACACCTTTATCCGCGGCGTCTCCGCAGCCATGGTTCTGTGCGGCATCAGCTGGTGGCAGGCAAAGACATGCCTGCACAGTCAGGTCGTCTGGTGGAGACAGGCATGGCGGCAGGCATCGTGGACATCTGCTTTCGCCCTTTTTGTCTATATGGTGTTTTTTTCACTGGCCTATGTAAGCATGCCCGCTGCTGCGGGGACACTGATTATCAACGCTACCGTACAGTGCACCATGCTGGGCTGGGGGCGCGCCCATGGCACTAGGCTAAACAAGAGACAGACCATGGGACTTGCCATCATCATGGCCGGCCTCATGGCTCTTACCTTGCCAAAGATAGACACAAGGCCACCGCTGGACGCCACGCTTCTTGAAATTGGCGTAGGCATTGCCTGGGGGATATACAGTATTCTGGGACGAAACGTGAGGCATGCCGTGCTGGCCACTGCAGGCAATTTTTTTCGTTGTGTACCCATGGTCACCCTGGCTGGTGGCATGGTGGCGATACACTCGACGGTCCACCCGCTAGCCGTGCTGTACGCCTGTTTGGCAGGCATGCTCGCTACGGGTTGCGGTTATGTTATTTGGTATCTTGTTGTGGCGCGCATGTCACTCGTCAGCGGCTCCGTCATACAGCTCAGCGTACCGGTGATCACCGCGATTATGGGCGTGTTTTTCCTTGGAGAAGCTATTTCCCTTCACCTCATCTTGTGCTCTTTTGTCATACTGGGTGGTATAGCCATAATTGCGGGACATGAAAGTTCGTGAGACCATATTGCTCATGTGTGCCCAAAGCCATTTTTTGCGTTCGTTTGCCGCTCCAGCGGAGGCATATCGCCAGATGCTGGGCTTCAAGCTTGGAAGGACAGGGGACGGCTTTTCGTGACCGGCGTTGATGATTTCGGCGAGATTGTGGGCAACAGGGCAATGGCCACGGCAGAGGAGATAGGACGCAGAGCATGATTATGGACAAATAGCCTTCAAGTGGCATTGCCCCTGGAGCGGATTTGCGGTACTAGCAGAAGCCGCGTTTCGATTGCTGAAAGAGAACGAAGCGTTCTACACACTTCAAGGGGCAAATGTCATGCAGGAATTTTTTTGCCTGGTTATAGGGTATATCCTTGGCTCCGTTCCCTGGGGGCTATTTATCGCAAGGACCTTCTGTGGCATTGACCCGCGAGAAAGCGGCAGTCGCAATACCGGAGCCACCAATGTAGCTAGGCTGTGCGGTTTCGGCTGGGGAGTGCTCACTCTTGTCTGTGATCTTGGCAAGGGTGCTCTGCCCGTCTGGTTGGCGTTCCACGTCAATCCCTCACCTGTGGTTGTCAGCGCGGTGGGGCTTGCATGTCTGTTGGGACATGCCTTTTCATGTTTTCTGTGCTTTCGTGGTGGGAAGGCCGTAGCCACAAGCATCGGCGTTTTTTTACCGCTGGCCTTCTGGCCCCTGCTGGCCGCTGCGATATTATGTATCCTGGTAATATGGCGCAGCGGCTTTGTTTCCCTGGGCTCCCTGACATTGGTGAGCGTGCTGCCAGTAACGCTCATACTTGCCGGACAGTGGGCATGGCTGCCACTGTCTCTGTGTGCGTGGGGGCTGGTGGTCTGGAAACACCGGGAAAATATCTCCCGCCTGCGAAGTGGCACTGAAAAAAGTTGGCTTAGGGGATGTCATCAGCGTCAGGAGAAGGTCTAGCAACCCTTCCGTCACATTGCGCATGCTGAGAAACTCTTACGTTTGTGAAAAGGCCATTTGTCAATATGGTTTGTCACCTTTAGCCGACGGTCAGTCAATGAGGTGAGGATATGGACGCAGGATTCCCGACATATCGCGGTCGCATGGAATATGTCTGTCTGGATTGCGGCGCGCGCTATCCCGGAGACAGCCTTCTCTACACCTGCCCCAAGTGTGGCGGAGTTTTTCTTTTGGAAAATTTGGATTTTGACAAACTTCGACAACAGTCTGGTGAAGAATGGCGCAATCTTTTTGACACGCGCTGCGCTTCCAGGACCATGGCCTTCAGGGGAATATTCCGCTTTTACGAACTGCTAGCACCTCTGATGGACGAGGAAGACATCGTTTATCTGGGCGAGGGTCTCACTCCTATCGTGGAGGCGTCACCAGCCCTGCGGGATCGCGTGGGATTGCCCTTTGCCTACAAGAATGACGGGCAAAATCCCAGCGCCTCCTTCAAGGACAGGGGCATGGCCTGTGCCTTTAGCTATTTGAAATGGCTGTGCCGCCGACACAAGTGGGATGAGGTGCTTACCGTCTGTGCCTCCACTGGAGATACCTCGGCCGCCGCCGCACTCTATGCGGCCTATGTGGGCGCACCTCTCAAATCCGTGGTGCTGCTGCCCCACGGCAAAGTCACCCCACAGCAGCTTTCGCAACCACTGGGCAGCGGTGCCACGGTGCTGGAGCTTCCCGGTGTATTTGATGACTGCATGAAGGTTGTGGAAATGCTGGCCGAAAACTACCGCGTGGCCTTGCTCAATTCCAAAAACAGCTGGCGTATCCTCGGACAGGAATCCTTTGCCTACGAAACGGCCCAATGGTACGGTTGGGATGTGACTGACCTTTGTATCTTCGTGCCCATAGGCAATGCCGGCAACGTCACGGCCATCATGTCCGGTTTTCTCAAAATGCTCGATCTTGGGATCATCAAAAATCTGCCGCGTCTGTTTGGCGTGCAGTCCGAACACGCCGACCCGGTGTGGCGCTACTACGACGCCCCCAAAGAGGCGCGTCACTGGCAGCCAGTGACCGTCACGCCCAGTGTTGCCCAGGCTGCCATGATCGGCAATCCCGTATCCTTCCCCCGCGTTCGAGCCCTGGCAGAGCGTTTTGTGGAAAAGGGTGGAGAGAGGGCTTTCCAGGTCATGCGCGTCACCGAGCAACAAATTATGGACGCCATGATCATGGCCAACCGACATGGCCACATAGCTTGCACACAGGGCGGGGAATGTCTGGCCGGTCTGCTCAATGCCAGACTGCTGGGCCTGATTGGATCCAACGAGCACGCCGTGCTGGATTCTACGGCCCACGCACTGAAATTTGCGGGTTTTCAAGAAATGTATTTTAACGATTCCTTCCCGCCAGAATATCAGGTGCGGCCAGACAAAAGTCTCGCCAACAAGCCAGAACTTCTGTTGCCGGAAAGCGCACGAAATGGCAAGGCAGTGGACGAATTTGCTCGCCTGGGGGCCGAGGCCGTGGTAAAGAGGCTTGGCCTGCAGAAAAAATAGTTGACGGACTCAAAGATCGAGAAGCCGTTTCCACCGCGCAAGAGAGGTATCCAGCTCCAGGTACCCGTCAGGCAATGGCACGGGTAAGGGATTGTTCAGCCACCGTGCCACGTCGGCCAGAGTGCCAGTTCGCGGCAGATGAGAAATGTCCTGCAGGGGACAAAGGTCGAAATCCCCCACGGGCAGCATGACAGTTACGGGCAATCCCTTGACGGCCGCTTCCAGTGACACTGTGGTGGAGTTTGAGGCCCATACAACGACGCCGGGGGTGAGATGGTCGGCAACGGCGCCCTCCACCTGGACGATGTGCGACGCGCGTTTGCCCAGCAGAACGTGAAGCCTCTCCTGTACGGGCAGGTAGGGGTGGGGTTTGACACGCACTTCCCAGCCATCCAGCAGCCCCTCTTTCACCGCTTGGGCCAGAAGTTCAAGATGGGCGGATGTCTCATCCTGAAAGAAGCTCGTGACCACAAGCAAGCGGCGTTGCACTGGCAGATCCATCCTGCCAGCGTGTGGTGGGGTGCCCACGGCTTCCGTCCCTGACAGGTAGAGGTAGCGCAGAGCTTCCACGAGAATCAGACGGTCCTCCGGTACCCCCACCGCACGCCATTGACCACAGGCGGATTGACCGTTGCCGCAGACGCTGTCTGGCTGAAACAGTGTCTCCTCGCCTGTCCAGGTGCGAGGATCATCAAAGTAGCGCAGATCCGTGGGCCTGATGGTGGAATGTTGTGCCCCAACCACCTTGCCGTTGCCAGCATGGTGCATGGCCCAGGTGAGCATGCGTTCCCATGGGCAATTCTCCAGAGGAAAGAGCGTCCAGCGCTGTGGCCCAGCCAGAGCGGCGTAGTGTTCAAAAGCCTGCTGCTGAAGGCAGCGCTCAAGGCAGCGCCAGCCCCTGAAGGATTCCGCCCAGTAGCCGCTCATCACGTTCCAGAAATTCAGTCGCGAACCGGTGAGACGAAAGGAGTGACGCACGACGTTTTCCAGCTTCCTAGAGGCAACGGCGATGCGCAGGTAGCGCAACCAGGCCTTCATAAGGTCGCTCAGTGTCAAAAATTCTTCCAAGTAGTGAAAACTGGCTCCATCCACTTTGGCGGCACGAAAACGGTCGCGCATTTCGGCGCATTGGGCGAGACTGCCCTGAGGCGAGGGAAAACGGACGAAAACCCATCGCACGAACTGGCCGCCCTCGCGTCGGGCCTGACGCTCCAGGGCATCGTGTAGGGACTCCCAGTAACGTGAGCGAAAGCGTCCGCGCCCAGCCGCCTCC
>JAGAEE010000100.1 GCA_017613295.1 Desulfovibrio sp.
ATAATATGAAAAAATATCACGGTGCCTTTATTAAAAATGAAAATGAGATAGCGCGGTTGCGTGAAGCCAATCGTATGGTTGCCAACATACTTGATGCTGTGGGAAATATAGTGAAGGTTGGCATCTCCACAATGCGCATTGAGGAAATTGCGCGTGACATGTGCTCTGACTATAAAGTTAAACCGGCATTCCTTGGTTATTATGGATATCCTTGGGCTACCTGCTGCTCTGTGAACGAGCAGGTTGTACATGGATTCCCATCCGAGCGGCTTCTAGAAGACGGGGATATTGTCAGCGTAGATATGGGCGTGGAATTTGAGGGCTTTGTAGGAGATGCCGCCCGCACGTTTGCCGTCGGTAATGTGAGTGAGGACGTTCATAAGCTTCTACGTGTGACGGAAGATAGTTTGTATGTGGGCATTGAGCAGGCACGGGCCGGCAATGATGTTTACGAGATTGGTGCTGCCGTTCAGCAGTATGTGGAGGCAGCCGGCTTTGGCGTGGTTCGGCGTTTTGTGGGGCATGGTGTCGGTGCAAAAATGCATGAAAAACCCGAAGTGCCTAATTTTAAACCTGCCATGCGTGGATTGACACTTCAGAACGGTATGGTCATTGCCATAGAGCCCATGGTTACGCTTGGAACCTATGAGGTAGATATTCTTGAGGATCAATGGACAGCTGTGACACGTGATGGCAAATGGGCAGCGCATTTTGAACATAGCGTTGCCATAACACCTCAGGGTCCGCGTATTTTAAGTGTTTCAGATCATGGCTTGAACAGGCATACCGTAGAAGGTTGACAGAAGAGAGGATTGCATCTAAAATAATTAGTTCCAGCACATATGAGGCTATGGCAGAAAATAGTGGCGAGGCCGCAATTTGAAAAGCTTTGTGTGCTGATGTTAACAAGAAGATCGAGAGTGGAGAATTGCTATGAAAGTACGGCCTTCCGTAAAGAAGATTTGTCCCAAGTGTAAGGTTATCCGGCGCAAGGGAGTGCTTCGAGTGATCTGCGAAAACCCCCGGCACAAGCAGCGCCAGGGCTAGGTCAGGAGACTGAGTGTGGCGAGAATTGCAGGTGTTGATTTGCACCGTGGGAAGAGGGTAGATATCGCTCTTACCTACATTTACGGTATTGGTCGTTCCACGGCACTAAAAATTTTGGATACAACAGGTGTCAACTGGGAACGCAGCATTGATGACCTTTCTGCCGAAGAAGTGAACGAGATCCGTAAGGAACTTGAACAAAATTATAAGGTGGAAGGTGATCTTCGTCGTGAGGTTTCCAGCAGCATCAAGCGCCTTATGGATATCGGTTGTTACCGAGGTCTGCGTCACCGGCGCGGCCTTCCTGTGCGAGGGCAGCGAACGCATACCAATGCGCGTACCCGCAAGGGACCGCGACGTGGTGCTGTGGGCAAGAAAAAGTAGTGGTGTGGCTGCGCTTGTCGCAGTTTGTAAAGCGGAAGCAGCATGATACATGCTGCCGTGAGGACGAACGGATCTTCCACCATGAGCGGAATAAGATCTGACAAGCTTATTTCAGAGGAAAGAACATGGCCAGACCAAGAAAAGTGGTCAAAAAAAAGGAAAGGAAGAATGTGCCGGTGGGCATTGCCCATATTCTGGCTACTTTCAACAATACCATTGTGACATTCACGGATACGCGTGGCAATGCTGTCTCGTGGGCCTCATCGGGCCAGAGCGGTTTTAAGGGCTCACGTAAATCTACTCCCTTTGCGGCGCAGGTCGCAGCTGAAACGGCTGCGCGTAAGGCGCAAGACAATGGCATGCGCACGGTTGGCATATATGTAAAGGGCCCCGGTTCTGGTCGTGAAGCGGCAATGAGAGCCATTTCTGCTATCGGTTTTAAAGTCGCTTTCATTCGTGACATCACGCCCATTCCTCATAACGGCTGCCGGCCACCGAAACGGCGCCGTGTATAGTCTGCCATTTTCGAATAAACCGCAAGAGGATCAATAGATGGCCAAATATACAGAAGCCAAATGCCGCATGTGCCGCCGCGAGGGATGCAAACTTTTTTTGAAGGGTGACCGCTGTTTTACTGAGAAATGCGCGTATGACCGCCGTCCGTATGCCCCTGGTCAACATGGACGTGCGCGTAAAAAAGTCAGTGAATATGCTGTACAGCTGAGGGAAAAACAGAAGGCTCGCCGTGCGTATGGGGTTCTTGAAAAGCAGTTTCATGGGTATTTTGAAAAAGCCGAAATGCAGAAAGGCGTTACCGGTACGAATTTGCTTGTTATTCTTGAACGCCGTCTGGACAATGTCGTGTATCGCCTTGGCTTTGCCAATTCAAGAAACCAAGCCAGACAGCTTGTCCGTCATGGCATATTTACCCTTAATGGTCGAAAGGTGAATATCCCTTCGCTTCAGGTTAAAGTCGGTGACACCATAGAAGTGCCCGAAAAGAATCGCAAGATACCGGTTGTCGCAGGAGCTCAGGAAGTAATTGCCAGGCGTGGTTGTCCTGCGTGGTTGGAAGCTGACGGGGCGGCTTTCAAAGGGACTGTCAAGGCTTATCCCCAGCGTGACGACATTCAGTTCCAAGTGAAAGAGCAACTGATTGTCGAACTTTACTCGAAGTAAACGGGGATTGGCATGCTTATAAGTCAGGGCGAACGTCTTATCAACGCACGCAACTGGTCAGAGCTTGTCAAGCCTGATCAAATCCTCCGTGAAGAAGAAACTGCCAGCGAAACTCATGGCAAATTTATCTGTGAGCCCTTGGAGAGAGGATATGGCACGACGATTGGCAATGCCATGCGGCGCGTGCTGCTTTCCTCATTGCAAGGGGCTGCCTTTGTTTCCGTAAAAATCACGGGCGTGCAGCATGAGTTTACTACCGTACACGGCGTTCTGGAGGACATTACTGATGTTATCTTGAACATCAAGCAGGTTCGTTTGCGCATGGACACCGATGAACCTCAGCGACTCACATTGCGTGTCGATCAGAAAGGTACGGTAACGGCAGGACAGATCACTACTAATCAGCATGTGGAAGTGCTGAACCCGGAGCAGCACATCGCGACATTGACCGAAGATGTGCTTCTGGAGATGGAGTTTGAGGCCAGAATGGGCAAGGGGTACGTGCCCGCTGATATGCACGAAGGCTTGGCTGATGAAATCGGTCTTATCAGACTTGATTCCAGTTTTTCTCCTGTGCGTAAGGTTGCCTATACGGTGGAACAGGCACGTGTTGGTCAGATGACCAATTTTGACCGTCTGCTGCTTGAAGTGTGGACCGACGGCTCCATTACTCCTGAGGACGCCATAGCCTACAGTGCAAAAATCATCAAGGATCAAATATCCGTTTTTATCAATTTTGACGAGCGTGTTTCTGGTG
>JAGAEE010000101.1 GCA_017613295.1 Desulfovibrio sp.
GCTCTTGGGGTGTTCCCCGTGCGGGAGGTAGCGGTCAAGGTCCAGTGCCGGCGTGGACAGTGAATATTGCAGTTCAAGACCCTTGCGCCAGTTCAGGGCGAGGTTTCCCTGGACGTCCGTCTGGTCGATGCGCGTACGGAGTTCGCTCAGGCTGAGGGACGTTGGCGTGCCCTTGAAGGCCGTTTCCAGCTCAAGTCGGCGGCATGCCTCCGGCAGACGTGGCGTTGCGCCGGCGAGCTGCAGTGTCTTGGCCGTATCGGGGACGGACAGGGATATCTTCCCCTGCCAGATTGGCCCGTCCTTGCTCGCGGTCAGGTTCACGCTGCCTTTGGCTTCGACGCCAAGGGCGCTGACAGTGCCGTTGTTCAGGCTCAATTTGCCGGCGGCGGCCTGACAGCCGAAGGCGCCGGAAGCCTGAATCCGCAATCCCGAAGGCTTGAAAGAGCGCTCGGGAGCCAGCTGGCAGGAGAACTCGCCAGGCAGGTTCTGAAAGGCAAACTGTCCGCCCGCGCCGCCAAACCAGAGCGTGCCGGAAAGGTTGGCCTGGGCGTCCAGGCCCTGATCCGCAAGAACGGCTTTCCACTGGCCGTCCAGGCCGAGACGCCCCTGTTTCCATTGCCCGGAGCGCGCCTTGAAGGAAAGGTCCAGGGTTTTGTACGCCAGAAGGGCGTTTTTGCCGGTGGCGCGCACATTCCCCTTTTCGGCGTGGACCGTGACCGAACCGCGCAATTTGCTCAGAAACAGGTCGAGTTTCTTGCCCTGGCTCAGTATGTCCACGTCCCCACGCAGACGGCCGCCCGTCACGGGGATGACGGGCAGGGCGCGGGCCAGTGGTTCGCCATCCACGTTCTGCGCGCGTACTCGAATGGCATAGGGCGTTTCCGGGCTGCCACCGAGCACGGTTTCGCCCTTGACGGTGCCACCGTACATTTTGCCCTGCACCAGAAGCACGGTGTCTTCCAGACGGGTTCTGGTGTCCACCAGGCCCTGCTTGATGACCACATGGGCGTCTGTGATCGCAAGGGGCCCGTACTGCACGGTGTCGGCGTTCAGGCGGATGTCGTACCCCACGTCAAGTTCGCCGGGGATGACCGGCCTGCCTGGCCTGGGCGTGAAAGCCTCGTGACCGTACTGCGGGGCTGCTGGCAATGTTCCCGTAGATTCCGGCAGGGCCTGTCCCAGATTGACCAGGGGGGCCGTGAGATTCAGGGCCACCACCGGCTGTGCCCAGCTGGTCACGCCTCCGGTCCCGGAGAAATGGCTGCCGGAGGCCGTGGCCTCCACATGGGGTACCCGCAGGCCCTTGCCGTCCATGGAAAAATCCATCACTCCTTCGGTCAGGGCGTCCAGGGAGATCTGAAGCCCGGGCGGGAGGTTGCGCGCAAAACCCAGCCACTGTGTCAGGCTGGCCCGACTGAAGAGCAGCCTCCCGTTGAGGGAAAAGAGGTCCGGCCCGCCCAGGCAGAGCGTGCCGTGAAAGACGCCGCTGTCCTTGCCCAGCGCCAGGCGCATGTCCTCCAGGCGAATGTCGTCATTTTCGGCTTGCCGGGTCGCCAGGCCGGCCACGCTGGCCGGGATGAGCAGCCCGTCCTTGCGCAGGGCGCCGCCCAGGTCCATGCTGACCCTTTGCTGCGTCTCGTCCAGGGTGGCTCGCAGCGTCACGTTGAGGCTGGCCAGCCAGTCCTCACGCTGCACACGCCCCTTGAGGGTCATGTCGGGGGTGCGGTGGAGCGGATCGCGCAGGCTGGTTTCCCCTTCAAGTGACAGTCCGTCCAGCCGGGTGGTCAAGCCCTCCGGGGGAGTGAAGCTGGCAAAATCCCACACAAGGCGACCCGAGAGATCCGTGCCGTGCGTCAGATGCAGATCGCTGCTCAGGCCGCTCAGATCCAGACTGGCATTGTCCGTGCCATGCACGTCCGCCTCCCCCTGGACAATGTGCAGGCGGCAGCTGTGAGGCAGGAGGGAGGAAAGGCCGTCCAGCCATTCCGTCGGGCGGGCAGCGGATTCGGCCTCCTCCATCGACGGGCTTTGAGGGGGGATCTGGGCAAGCGGTGCCGGCAGGGTGCCGGTAAGGTGAGGCCGCAGCAGCGTGAGGCTGTAGGGCCGCAGCGTGCCGGACAACAGGGAGATGTGGGGCAGCACCGTCGCGGAGGCAACGCGAAATTCCCAGTCTTTTCCGGAAACGTGCACGTCACTCACCGCCAGGGCGGGCAGGGGCAACAGGGTGACGGTGGCCGTGCCGACCGTGATGTCAAGGCCGGACTGGACGGACGCCTCATGAACGTATTGCGCGATGAGCTCCTGGGCATGACTCCGCAGAAACAGGAATATGCCTCCCGTGGCCAGGAGTATGACGAGCAGGAGCGCCAGCGTCAGGCGCAGCATGAGGCGAAGTCTTCGGGAAATGCGCGGCATGAGCTTTCGGGGGTCCTCCGGGGGGCATCTTGACGCCCGGGCGTGTCAAGGCTAGGCTTTTTGAAAAAGTCGGAGGAAATTTATGGCATATCGAGCCAGTTGGCAACCGTATGGAATCCGACACCAGGGTGCGTCATGCCAAGGCTTTTGTGGATAGGCAACCCCTTTTTCAGTGCCGAACTCGTTCCCTGCGGCTGGGAAACGGCGTTTCACAATTTTGAGGATCCGCTTGCCTACGGCTGGGACGATCTTGTGCGTCTGGCCGGGTTCGTGCCAGACGTGGTTGTGGTGGCGGACAAAAGCCTGCCCCCCTTTGTGCTGGGCATGGAGGACTTCCCCTGTCTGACCGTCTTTTACAGTGTGGATTCCCACATCCATTCCTGGCATCCCTTCTACGCCCAGGGGTTTGACGCCTGCCTGGTTTCACTGCGCGATCATGTGTCGCGTTTTGCGGGCACCTTTTTGCCGGAAGAGCGTGTTTGGTGGTCGCCAGCCTTTGCCTGGACCCATGACGCGCCTGTGCCCGACGTGGCAAGAGACAGGGATTGTGTCTTTGTGGGCAGCATGAGTGCGGAAATGCCACGGCGTCGGGACTTTCTGACACGGCTGGGCAAGCGTCTGCCCGGGCTTTGCGTCACGCACGGTGCCTATCGCGAGCTCTATTCGAGGGCCTGCGTCGTGCTGAATCACTGCGAACACGGAGATTTGAATTTTCGCGTATTTGAGGCTCTGGGCTGTGGCGCTTGCCTGGTGACACCGCGCATAGGACACGGGCTGACGGACCTTTTTACGGAGGGCAGGCATATGCTCTGCTATGCGCCGGACACCTCGGATGAGGCGGTTGACGAACCCGTTGCCCGTGCCATGACGGGCGCCAGTGTCAGGGAGGCCGAAGAGCACATACGCTTTCTGTTGGCCAACCCGGAAAAGGCGCAAAATTTGCGTCAGGAAGCCCTTTCTGTGATCAATGCCTCTCATCGCGCCATTCACAGGGCACAGAGCTTTACGCGGCACATGGAGGCGCTCTTGCAGAATGCCTCAGCCATCACGGCCCGCCGCCGGTCACAGGCTTCAGCCATACGCACGTCTTGTCTGCGGCTGCTCTATCTGCACTGGGCCGAAATGACGGACAACGCCATGCTGCGCATGGCCTATCTGAAGGCTGCCCACTAGTGACGCACATGCTGGCAAACAGCGTATATCTGCCCATTGCACGGCTTGCCTGTCGGGCGCAAATGGGGCATACTTGAGAACCGTAAATCGCTTGGGAGACGGCTTCGGAGGTCTTCATGCCACCCGACATCCTGCTTTTCGACGTCGGCAACACCTCGGTCAAGATCGGCCTGGCCAACGCTCGTCACGTTCTCGCCTCATATACGCTGCACACCGCCACGGCACAGACAGCCGACGACTTCGGCCTCACCCTATGTTCGCTCCTGGGTCATGCCGGCGTGGACGGCGGGCGGCTCAAGGCCTGCGTGGCTTCCTCCGTGGTGCCGGATTTTGACCCTATCCTCAGGGAGGCCGTGGCCCGCTATGTGGGCTGCCCCCTGTTGCGCGTGGGCAAGGAATTGCCAGTTCCCCTGGAAAATCACTACGAACATCCCAACGAGGTGGGGGCAGATCGTCTCGTCGGTGCCTACGCGGCCCGGCGTCTTTATCCCGAGACTCCCTCCCTTCTCGTGGCGGATTTCGGCACGGCCCTCACCATCGACTGTGTGCATGACGATGCCTATCTGGGCGGCCTGATTTTTCCCGGTCCACGCACGGCCCTCGACGCTCTGGCCGCAAAGGCGGCCAAACTGCCACGGGTGAACCTGGATGTTCGCGGTGAGGAGCCAACGCCCGGCCGCGATACCGCCACCAGCATACGGCACGGGCTGGTTTTTGGCTTTGCCTGTCTGGTGGAAGGCCTGACCCTTCGCCTCAAACGGCAGATGTCCGGCCCCGCGAGAATTCTGGGCACGGGCGGCTTTGCCGAGGCCATGGCCCGCGTGAGCCCGGTTTTCGATATGGTGCTGCCCACTCTGCTGCTTGAGGGTTTGCGCCGTTTGTACTATGAACAGGGTGACGGACGCTGAACAGAGCCTACTTGTACGCAATCTTTCCGGCGAGGGAGTTCCCGCCACACGTCAACAAGCCCACAGGGCAAAAGGAGTAAACCATGAGCACCATTGCTTCCGTATACGGCCGTGAGATTCTCGATTCGCGCGGCAATCCCACCGTGGAGGTGGAAGTGACGCTGGAGTCCGGCATCAACGCGCGCGCGGCCGTGCCTTCGGGTGCGTCCACAGGCAGCCGCGAAGCCCTGGAAATGCGCGACGGCGACGCCTCACGCTACAATGGTAAGGGCGTGAGCCGGGCCGTGGAAAATGTGAACACCGAGATCGCCAAAGCCGTGACGGGCATGGACGTTTTGCGCCAGGTGCGCATCGACAACACCCTCTTGGACCTGGACGGCACTGACAACAAGACGCGTCTCGGGGCCAATGCCATGCTGGGCGTTTCCATGGCCTGCGCGCGGGCGGCGGCCACCTTCCTGGGCATCCCGCTGTACAATTATCTGGGCGGGGCCAACGCCAAGGTGTTGCCCGTGCCCATGATGAACATCATCAACGGCGGCGCGCACGCTCCCAACAATCTGGACATCCAGGAATTCATGATCATGCCCGTGGGGGCCGCAACCTTCCGCGACTCGCTGCGCATGGGCGCGGAAATCTTCCACATGTTGGCAAAAATCCTCAAAAAAGACGGCCACGTGACCAGCGTTGGCGACGAGGGCGGCTTTGCCCCCAACCTCAAGAATCACGACGAGGCCTTCGGCTACATCATCAAGGCCATTGAAGAGGCCGGCTACAATCCCGGCACGGAAGTCGCCCTGGCCATCGACGTGGCTTCCAGCGAATTTTACAAAGACGGCAAATATGTGGTGTCCAGCGAGGGAAAAACCTTCAATAACGCCGAAATGGGCCAGTGGCTGGCAGAATTCACCCAGAAATATCCCCTCATCTCCATTGAGGACGGTCTGGCCGAGGGCGACTGGGACGGCTGGAGCATGCTGACCGGCAACATTGGCGACCATGTGCAGCTGGTGGGCGACGACGTCTTTGTGACCAACCCCGCCATTCTGGCCGAAGGCATAGACCAGGGCGTGGGCAACGCCATTCTCATCAAGCTCAACCAGATCGGTACGGTCACGGAAACCCTGGACACCATAGAAATGGCCAAGGAGGCCTCCTACAGCACCGTGGTGTCCCACCGTTCCGGCGAAACGGAAGACAGCTTCATCGCCGACCTGGCCGTGGGCGTCAACTCGGGACAAATCAAGACCGGCTCGCTTTGCCGTTCCGAACGCATGGCCAAGTACAACCAGCTGCTGCGCATTGAGGAAGAACTCGGTGAAGACGCCGACTTCTTCGGCCCCATACTGGCGGAGTACTACCTCTCTGGCGACGAAGACTGATCTCTGCCGTACGGGAGGCAGAGGCGTGCCTTTGGTTCCCCGACTCAGGGGGAATGCACACTTACCCGCGCCGCCGACCCCTCAGGCGGCGCGGACGAACGCACGCGATGGCCGTCGACCCCCACAGGGCACGACGGCCGTCGCATTCGCACGCCGAAACAGACCGCACCATCCTTCACACGGCGCAAACAACGAATAAACCAGCGGGGAGCCGCATGATACTCATAGATGGCAAAAAAATCGCCGCCGACATCCGGGCCGAACTGGCGAGAGAAATCGCGGCCGCCCGCAACGCCGGGCACCGTCCGCCGGGTCTGGCGGTCATTCTGGTGGGGGACGACCCGGCCTCGCAGGTCTACGTGCGTAACAAGGAACGCGCTTGCGCCGAAGCGGGCATACGGTCTTTCCCCTACCACCTGGGGGCTGACACCCGCCAGGAGGATCTGCTTCGTCTCATTGCCGAAGCCAATGCCTCCCCTGATATTGACGGCATACTGTTGCAGTTGCCCCTGCCACGCGGTCTGGACGCCCAGACCTGCCTGCTGGCCATTGATCCCGCCAAGGACGTGGACGGTTTTCACCCCGTCAATGTGGGACGTCTGGCCTTGGGGCTGCCAGGGCATGTCTCCTGTACGCCCGCCGGCGTCTTGGAGCTGCTGCGTCGTTACGACCTGCCCACCAGCGGCAAGAGAGCCGTGGTTGTCGGCCGCTCCAACATTGTGGGGAAACCCCTGACCATGCTTCTGTCGCGACCGGGAACCTTTGGTGACGCCACGGTCACCCTGTGCCACTCGCGCACGCCGGATCTGGCGTGGCAGTGTCGGCAGGCCGACTTCCTCTTCCTGGCCATGGGGCGGCCGCGCGCCATCACGGCCGACATGGTCAGCGACGGTGCCGTTGTCGTGGACATAGGCATCAACCGCACACCTGAAGGTCTCTGCGGGGACGCGGACTTTGACAACGTGGCCCCCAAAACACGCGCCATCACCCCCGTGCCGGGCGGTGTGGGGCCCATGACCATTGCCATGCTCCTCTCCAATACGGTGCAGGCCTGGAGGCAGGCCACCGGAGCCTAAAACGGGTCTTGCCCCCTGACCATAAGGCAACGCAACAAAAAGGGAACAATTCCATGTATCGCAACGCGAAGAATGTCGGCTACTACATGATTGGCAAGGGCAGCCTGGCCCAATTGGGAGATTTGCTGGGCGTACGGCGCAAGGCCGGTCCAGGCCCGGCGATCTTTTTTCTCGATCATTTTTTCAGTGACGGTGCCCTGGCCTCACGCCTGCCCGTGGAAGACAGGGATCTTGTCATCTACGTGGATACCGGTGAGGAGCC